>JAGQSI010000070.1 GCA_020439605.1 Acidimicrobiales bacterium
CAGCAGATCAATCCGGCGTTGGCCTCCCACGGCGGCTTTGCCTCGCTGGTGGAGATTGTTGAGGGTGGCGAAGGTGAGGGCGCCAAGGCCAAGATCATCATGGGCGGCGGTTGCCAAGGCTGCGCGGTGAGCGCAGTAACTCTGCGCAACGGCATTCGCGCTTCGATCCTTCAGTACATCCCTGAGATCATTGAAGTAATTGATGCAACGGATCACGAGGCCGGATCCAATCCTTACTTCTCATAGGGAGAGCTTGAGCTGAACCTGTAGTGGTTTTGGTTTCCTATTCACCCAAATCCACTACAGGTTCAAACGCAAAGCGGCCTCAGGCGAGGATCAAACGGGCTCTAGCTGCGATTCCAGCAGCGTCCAGGCCCAACTCGGCAAGGATTGCATCCGGTTTCGCTTGGGCGATGTAGGCGGTAGGGATGCCACATACCTCGACACGTGGTGCAGCGTCTGTGCCGGCTGTACGGTCGCTTAGTGCCATGGCAATCGATGCTCCGATCCCGCCCTCACGAAGTCCGTCCTCAACAGTTAGGACATGGGTGAAGGTTTGCGCATCAGCGAGCATCTCAGTGGCCAGCGGTTTGATTACCCGGGGATCCCAAACAGTTGCCTCGATGCCGTCTGCCGCAAGAAGCTCTGCAGCCTCCAAACAGATGTGCAACATCTTTCCTACGCCGATAAGGCAGATGTCGGATCCGGAGCGGGCCTTACGGGCGTTGAAGCCGTGGCCCACTTCATCTTCACCTACAACCGGCGCAGCTGTCTTGGGCCAGCGCAGCGAAACCGGTCCGTCGCACAACTCGAAGGCATCGTGGAGTTGAACCTGTAACTCCTGATAGGACGACGGGGCAAACATCGTCATTCCCGGGATCTTGGACAGCAAAACCATGTCGAGCACGCCGTGGTGTGATGGTCCGTCGTCTCCGGTTATTCCAGCACGGTCGAGGCAGTAGACCACGGGAAGGTGGTGCAGGCCAACATCGAGGTTGGCCTGGTCGAATGCTCTGCTGAGAAACGTTGAGTAAACGGTGACCACAGGTCTGAGGCCGCCCATAGCCATGCCCGCAGCAGATGTGACGGCGTGCTGCTCAGCAATGCCGACATCCACAAACCGGTCAGGGAAACGTTCTTCGAATGGCAGGAGGCCGGTTGAACCCGGCATGGCTGCAGTAATGGCCACCACCTCGGGGCGTGCTTCGGCCTCCTTGACTATTGCTTCGGTAAAGGCACCCGTGAACGATGGTGCGGCGCCTGGCCCCTTTGGTTGGGGTCCATCCTCTGGATTGAACACTCCAGATGTGTCGTGAAGATGCTTCTCTGTGTCTTGTTCGGCCGGCGGGTAGCCCTTGCCCTTGGTGGTGAGAACGTGGACCACTACTGGTCCGTCGTACTCTGCGGCGTTGCGTAGGGCTTCTTCAATGAGCGGCAGGTCGTGACCGTCGAATGGGCCGGAGTAACGAACTCCGAGGGTCTCGAAAAAGATCGGTGGTTCGAGCATCTCACGAAGCCCAGCTCTCGCCCCAGCGAGGCCCCACGCCAGGTGCTGGCCGACCATAGGGACTTGGCGCACGACTTCTTCTGCCTTGCGGCGCTGTTTCACATAGCGGGGATCAAGGCGCAGACGCGAAACCCCAGCGGTCAGCCTTCCAACGGTAGGAGCGTAGGAACGGCCATTGTCGTTGAGCACGATGATCGTGCGCTGGCCAGCGTGGCCGAGATTGTTGAGTGCCTCGTAAGCCATTCCGCCGGTGAGGGCGCCGTCACCGATGACTGCCACAACGTGGTTGCGCTGTGGCGATCTCCCGGCCCGGCGCTCACGCTCGCATCTCAGGTCCTCGGCGAGCGCCAATCCGTGGGCATAGGAGATAGAGGTGGAGGCGTGGGAGTTCTCCACGAAGTCATGGGCGGATTCTTCGCGGCTCGGATAGCCCGACAGTCCGTCTTGTTTGCGCAGGAATTCAAAGCCGTTCTGGCGTCCGGTCACCAACTTGTGGACGTAGGCAAGATGGCCGGTGTCCCAGATGATGCGATCGTTCGGCGAGTCAAAGACCCGGTGCAGAGCGAGAGTCAGTTCCACCACACCAAGGTTGGAACCGAGATGGCCGCTGCCGCCCCGGGCGACGGCGCCGACGATAAAGGTACGGATCTCGCCAGCTAGCTCTTCGAGCTGGGAGTCGGAGAGGGTGCGTAGGTCAGCAGGCCCGTTGATGGTCTCGAGCAACATTGAATGCAACGCTACCGCTCAGGGACCCTGATGTTCGATGCGGTCGGTGTGGTTGGGTTAGGACGCGACTACAGAAACGCACCTACGATGGCGATATGGCTCAGGTCGATCGAGTTCGGCGGGTCGGCGAAGCCGCCGTGGCGACGGTGCGGCGCGGTGTTTCTGAACGTTTGGCTGAGTTGATTCGTTCCGATCCTGAGATAGCCCAGCATGCCGCCGAGGTTGGGCTCGTGGACCGAGCATGGTTGGAACATCCAGCCGAGCAACCCTTTCGCACGGCTCCGCCTACGGAGATGGTTCAGCGCTTTCTCGAGAGCGTCGCTGAACGGCGACCCTCAATGTTGGCCTCGGCCGGGTTGAGCGGCATTCAGGCTCTGTCGCTATTTCGGGCGGAGTCAATAGAAGATGCCCCGACACAGGTGATAACGGTTGTCTTCACGGACCTTGAAGGGTTCACGAAGTACACAGCGAGTCACGGTGATGAGCTTGCTGCTGCGTTGATCGCTGAGCACCAACGTCAGGTGGGTCCGATTGTCAGGAGCCGAGGCGGCAAGATCGTCAAGCGTCTCGGTGATGGCCTGATGCTTACTTTCCCTGAGCCTGAAGCTGGTCTTCTCGCAGCGCTGGAGATGGTCGAGACGGTCCATGATCCCTTGCGGTTACGGGCCGGTGTCCACAGTGGCGAGGCGGTAGTGACTCACGATGACGCCCTTGGCCATGTGGTCAACGTTGCTAGCCGGATTACTGAGCAGGCCAGGGGTGGGGTGGTGCTCACCTCGGTTGAAGTTCGTGGCGCGGTGGCAGATCTCGAAGGTGTGAAGTTCGGACGGGCCAAACGCACGAAACTCAAGGGAGTCGAGCCGATGAGTCTCGTGCGGGTGGAATCGGTCGGCTGAGTCTTGGGCCCAAAGCAGTCCAGTCACCTCCTCGAGGTGCTCGAAGCTCAGCGTCATAGCTGTGAGATGGCCGGATCTGCGCTCTATAGCGAAATTCTCGAAGTCGTCGCCGCCGATGTTCGCGCCAAAGGTCAGTTTGGTGAGTTGCTCGCCCCGGTCGGCGATGCGCCGTACGCCGACGCGGTCGGGTTGCGTCTGCTCGCAGGGTTGCATCGCCTGGTCCTTGAGGGCTTGGCGCCCGAATTGGCCGCGCACTACCCATCGGTGGGTGGATCTCTGCGTGGGAGAGAGTCGTTGCGCGCTGGCTTGTTGTCGGTGCTCGGCGCTCAGAGGCCAGCCCTAGATGATGCGGTGAGAGCGAACGTCCAAACCAACGAGGTGGGCAGATGTGTGGCGTTGCTGGGCGGCTTCATCGAAGCGAGTGAATTTGGGTTCCCTCTGAGGATCCTTGAGGTGGGGGCAAGCGCTGGATTGAATCTTTGGTTTGACCGGTACAGATATGACGCAGGGGGCATCTCGTTCGGTCCGGCCAACAGTGCGCTACGTTTCAACGAACCGTGGGCTTCGGAACCGCCGAACCTTGCGTCGCGAGTTCTTGTGCAGGAGCGCCTGGGGTGCGACGCCAATCCCATTGACCTGACAACCCCTAAAGGCGCGCTCATGCTCCGATCGTTTGTCTGGGCAGATCAACTGAACCGATTGAGCCGGTTGGATGCCGCTCTGGACGCAGTAGAGAGTTGCCCATTCGTTGTGGAGCGAGCAGACGCGCTGGATTGGCTTCGGCCCCAGCTGGGTTCAAGGGTCACGGGAACGACAACGGTTGTCTTTCATTCGATCGTCATGCAATATCTCGGGCATCGCCAGCGCGCAGAACTAGTGAGTGTCATCGAAGCGGCAGGGGCTGAGGCAACCAGCGACAGTCCGTTGTGTTGGCTTCGGTTCGAGCCGGGCGGCGATCAGGCGACGCTGCGGCTCACCATGTGGCCCGCGGGCGAATCACGAGTCCTGGCCACTAGCGCTTATCACGGTCCGCCCGTGGTCTGGAGGCCCCGCCTCGCCACGTCCTAGGCGTCGGTTGGTGGAGATGCGTTCGACGACGGAGGCGATGGTAAACCCTCCCGCAAGAACAACCCCTCCGAAGAAGGCATCGAGCCAGTAGTGGTTCCCGGTCACGATGATGCAGAAGGTGGTAGCGGCGGGATAAAGGAACCAGAGCCACCTACGCCAGCCTGAGCCAATGACTATGACCATTGTTATTGCGCACCAGGTGGACCAGCCGAAGTGAAGGCTGGGCATTGCGGCGTACTGGTTGGAAATGGCGGCCATCCCCCCGGAGCTGAACTTCCAGAGGCCGCCCCACAACTCGATCGTGTCCACGATCCCGTAGCCGTGACAGTTCTCGCCCTGGCCGTAACAGGCCCCGAATGTGGAGGCCGAGTCCAACAGTCGAGGCGGCATCAATGTGAACGAGGCGAAGCCAATGAGCGCGAGTGCAGTAGTTCCAGCAAGAGCTGTTCGGATGAAACGGTAACGATCAGGCACTTTGCGGAACGCGGCGATCAGCACTCCGATCGTAACGATGAAGTGAGCAGTTCCATAGAAGATGTTCCAAGCTCGGATGAAGCCGCGATTGGGTAGATCCAGGTACCACTGCTGCAGTGCCGGTTCGAACCAGAGTCGTAGCGACTCTTCAATTCTGATGATGTCCTTGGCGTGGCCGAAGGCGATCATCCGAGATTCTGTGCCTGCCCCGAATAGGTTCCGTACCTGCGAATAGACCAAGTAGAAGACCGCGGCGATGAGGACCTCGTGCCACCAAGTTGGTGCTTTGAAGGTCGATGCGGCCCTGTCTTGTGGCGCTGTGGTTGAGGCAGTGGATTTCATGGAGTCAGGTTGTTCGAGGGGCGCACTCGGTTACCCACTGCGAACGCCGGAGCGCCAAACAAGCTGACAACCAAGTTGAGAAGATAGAGCGCCAGCCCGAGAGCGATTGCTTGCGACTGTGGCACACCGAGGGGGTGCAGGAACAATGCGAACAGGCCCTCACGGATCCCGAGGCCCGAAATCGAAATGGGCAGAACCTGAGCTATCAGTACTGCGGGCACAAAAGCGAGTAGCGCAGTGGGGCCTACGCCAGCAGGCATGCCAAGGGCTCTTGCTGTCATTAGCGCCGAGGCTATGAGGATCAGTTGATAACCGAATCCCGTTGCAAGGATCTTGGCGGTAGCGCCGGGCGATCGTGTGAGCCGAGTGAGTCCCAGCCGTACCGCTCCGGTAAAGCGTCTCCAGCCTTCGTTGTGTTCCAGTTGGTTTTCTAGAACTTCGAGACTGCCACCAGTACGTGTGGTGAGCACCAGAACGACTATCAACAGTCCAAGCGTGGCGGAGGCAGTAGCAAAAGCGACTGCAGATGCTCGCCCGAGTTCTCTTAGTCCCGGGTTGACGATGAGCCCGGTGAGGGTGATCACAGGCAACACCAGCCACCCGGTGAGGCGCTCAAGGACCACCGAGGCAAACACAGTGGGGGGTGCTCCTGTGTCCTTCGATAGTCGCGAGACCCTGAGCGCGTCACCGCCAATCGTGCTGGGAAGGATGTTGCCCATGAACTGTCCGGCAAAGTAGAGCGACAGGAGACGGCCGAAGGGATATCTGATCCCAAGAGCCGCCAGAACTGCGCTCCAGCGAAGTGCAGACACGACAACACCAATGAAGGTCAGGGCCAGGGCGCCGCCGAGCCAGGCGAATGTTGTTGTGGTCGGGTGGGGGATCGCCTCGGACCAGCCTGATCCGATCCTGGTTACGAGCAACCACAGGAGCAGGGCACTGATCGCTATACGTGCGAGCAGGATCATGCGTTGTCTGCTTGCTTGCACGACCTTCCCCATGTCGTTGACCTCGGACAAGGCAGGTTATCGGCCTACAGCCAAAACATCGTGATACGGGTACTGTCAAGGATTCATATGGCCATTCGAGAACTCTCAACCGGGGTGAATCTGTCAACCGTTGAAGCCGGCGTTGGTGGAAAGCCGCTCATGTTGGTGCACGGCTTCACCGGTGCAAAAGAAGACTTCGGGGACTGGACCGAGCCATTGGCGGACGCTGGCTGGTGGGTTGTCGCGCCAGATCTGAGAGGCCATGGCACTTCCGACAAGCCAACCGATGAGGCGGCCTACTCATTGAGCTTGTTTGCCGACGACATAGTCGCATTGGCCCATGAACTTGGGTGGGCAAGCTATTCACTTCTCGGCCACTCAATGGGTGGAATGGTTGCGCAGAATCTGGTGCTGCGCGCTAGTGAGCCCGTTGAGCGTCTGGTGCTCATGGATACCCACCATGGCCCAGTGGAAGGAATGGATCGCGAGACTGTCGAGATCGCGGTGGACGTGCTTCGCACACACGGGCTAGCAGCGTTACTGGAACTGATTGCGACGCTTCCACCCCGTGAGTTGACCCCGGCCGAGCAGCGAATTCGCTCCAGTCGTGAGGGCTACCAGGAATTTGCTGACTCGAAGGTCAAGCAATGCTCGGCGGCCATGTATGCAGCCATGGGAATGGAGTTGGTGTTTCGCCACGACCGCCTCGAGGAACTGAGGCACCTCGCCGTGCCTACCAGGGTCTTGGTAGGTGCTGAGGACTTCGCCTTCTTGGACGCGGCACACCGAATGGCAGAGACCATACCGAACGCGGATCTAGTCGTGGTGCAGGGCGCAGCGCACAGCCCTCAATTTGAAGCTCCTCAGACCTGGTGGGATGCAGTCACAGGGTTCTTGGGTGCCAACTAGTTCAGCTTGTTGTGCGAGTCAGTTGCACTTTTCCATGAAGCGGTCCCGCTCCACGATCACCCGGGTGATCTTGCCGGCGGCTACCAGGCCGCGCGTGTCGCTCACCGAAACCGAGAACGTCAGGCGACGTCCTTCGACCTTCTCGAGCTTGGCGCTGGCGCTAACAGTGGTGCCGACCGCTGTTGGGGCTAGATGGTCTAGCTGTACCCGCATCCCTACTGTGGTTTCGCCTTCGGAGAGGTTCCCGGCGACGGCAACGACCGCCGCCTCCTCCACGAGTGCGATGAGTCTGGGGGTGGCGAGTACTGGGACGTCACCGCTGCGCATAGTCTCAGCGGTGTCATCTGTACCGACCGTTAGGTCAATCTTCGCGGTCAAACCGAGATGCACAGGCACATCGGTACGATAAGCCGATTACAGATGGTTGGCACAACCGCTAGCTGTTATTCCCACAAGATCGAAGGTTTGTAGTGATCGACCAAGACGTCGTATCGAGAGTTCTGGACTCTGCCCTGGCCACGGGCGGGGAGTTCGCCGAGGTGTTCGTCGAGGACAAGCGTTCCTCCTCGGGTCACCTGGATGACGCGAAGATCGAAGAACTTGGATCTGGTCGAGATCGAGGAGCAGGCATCCGAGTGGTGGCCGGCGAAACCACTGGTTTCGCTCATACCGCGGACCTGTCAGAACAGGGATTGCTGGCTGCTGCCAAGGCTGCTGCTGCCGCGGCTAGAGGCGGTGGTGGAGGGGTAAAGACCGTGGCGCTCGTTGAGCAGCCGGTCACTTCTCAAGGCGTGCTGAGCCGGCCTGAGGAGATCGCCAAGGCCACCAAGGTGGAGCTGCTGCGCCGAGCCGATGAGGCTGCACGCAGTGCTGGTGGAGCCATCAAGCAGGTTTCGGCATCCTATGGAGATTCACGCCGGCGAATACTTGTCGCCAACTCCGATGGTCTGATCGCATCTGACGATCAGACCCGGACATTGTTCGTGGTTGGGGTCGTGGCCTCGGGAGATACCGGGATGCAGACCGGGCGTCGCTCTGTTGGCCACACCATGGGCTTTGAGCTCTTTGATCGATATCAGGTGGAGGATCTGGCCAAAGAGGCCGCCACCCAGGCGTTGACCAAGCTCTCGGCGCGTCCTGCTCCCTCTGGCCAACTGCCAGTAGTGATCGGCAAGGGAGGTGGTGGTGTGTTGTTCCACGAGGCGTGTGGCCACGGGCTCGAGGCCGACCACATCCAG
This sequence comes from Acidimicrobiales bacterium, assembly GCA_020439605.1. Lineage (GTDB taxonomy): Bacteria > Actinomycetota > Acidimicrobiia > Acidimicrobiales > Iamiaceae > Aquihabitans. The sequence goes on from JAGQSI010000070.1 coordinate 8,150, forward strand.
AAGAACGTTTCGGTGTTTGCCAATCGAGTGGGTCAACTTGTTGCGTCGCCGCTCGTCACGATCATCGATGACGGCACAATGGGCAATGAGTGGGGCACGTTTGCGATCGACGATGAGGGCACTCCGGCTCAGAGAAATGTTCTGATCGAAAATGGTGTGCTGACCGATTACATGTGGGATCAGCTGCGGGCCCGTAAGGAAGGTAGCCGCCTGTCGGGCAACGGTCGACGTCAGAGTTACAAGTGCCTGCCGATGGTGCGTATGACCAATACGATCCTCACCAACGGTGAGACAAACCCGGATGACATCGTGGCCGATACCCCCAACGGGGTCTATGTAGCCCATCTCGGGGGAGGCCAGGTCAATACCGCAACAGGCGACTTCGTATTCGGTATGACCGAGGCTTACCTCATCGAAGATGGTCGCATCACTGAGCCGCTTCGAGAGGGAAACCTCATCGGTAACGGTCCCAAGGTGCTCGAGTTGATAGACGCTGTCGGTAATGAC
>JAGQSI010000071.1 GCA_020439605.1 Acidimicrobiales bacterium
TTCGAGACGTGGCGGATGTTTCTGGCTGCAGCGGCCACCAGGACCTCACCAATCAAGTTGCAGCTAACCGGGCCCATAACCACCGGACTGGTCCTGGTGGATGCCGGGGTGCCCCCAGAGCTCGCGTTTCGGGTTTCGGCCCAAGCCGTGAGCCAGCGCACTCGTGCCCTGATCGCATTGGCGGACCGGCTTGCCCCCGGAGTCGGGCGATTGATCATGTTCGACGAGCCGTCGATGGTCGGTGGGCTGCGTAGCGAACTCATGGCTTCGGCAGACCAGATTGTGGATCTGCTCTCGGGTGCTCTTGCCGCTGCCGAAAGCGGTGCCACCACCGGCGTGCATGTCTGCGGCTCAGCAGACTGGCGTCTGATCCTTCAAGCCGGCCCTCAGGTGCTGTCTATGCCGGTTGGCGCAGACGTAACGCCTTCAGCCGGGGCAATCGGTTCCTTCCTTGAACGAGGCGGCTGGATTGCTTGGGGGGCTGTGCCCACCGACGGGCCAATGGGCGAGAAACCATCGCGGTTTTGGCGTCAGCTTTCGGCTCAGTGGTGCGAGTTGGTCCAGAACGGGTGCGACCCGGTGTTGTTGCGCAGACAGGCACTGGTGACGCCAGTTTGTGGGCTGGCGCTGCACGACGAAGTGCAGGCAGATCATGTCTTTGAACTGTGCCGTGCCCTGTCAGAGAAGATCCATGATCAAGTCACCGGAATTCGCCTCAGCGTGGGCGCCTGAGCGTCACCCAACGCCGGCCAGGTTTTCGCACCGACGGCTGGTCAGATTCGCTTGAGAGCGGTCATCAGGCGTTTGAGGGTAGACACCTTTGCCTCACCGTCTTGTTCTGAGGCTTTGAAGGCTACGTCCAAGGCTTGGGTATCGCGACGCTTCTTCTTGCCGTTCTGAACTGTGAGCTCAGGGTCATCGATGAACTGGGCGTACAGATCTGCGAGCCATGCCGCGTTGGGATCCGATGGGCGAGGCTCGTCCAGAGAAGTTGGCTCGGCCCCATCGTGGTGAAGCTCGTTGGCGTCGCCGGTGAGACGGTTGTCGTCCCACGGGGTTTCCTCGGCATCGGGCTCTCCGAAGAACTCGTTCTCCAGCTGAACAATGCGCTCGGACGGCTCTTCTTCAGTGGACAGAGCGTCCGCGATAGCAGAACCAATACGAGCGGTCAGTGGGTCCTCAAGGCCAGGAGTGCGGTGCGGCAGGCCCATATCCAGTAGGGGGTCGCGCTCCATCTCGATGGTGTCGACTTCGGGCTCTGGCTCTGGTTCTGGCTCCACCCTTCTAAGCGGAACAACTTCGGCGTCGAGCGAGCTGGAGCTCACCTCGACGAGGCCCGCCTGGACCAAGCGGTGAACAACCCGAGCCGTGGAATAGCCGCCACGACCGAGCTCTAGGGCCAGGTCTGCGATGGTTCGCGGTCCACCAAGAGCGGTAACTAGCTCCCAGTCCTCTCTCAGGAGGGTCACCTGGGCTGCTGAGCCGGGCAGGGTCCTCTTTGCTTCCACCCAACAATCAAGATCGGGGATGGTGGCGCTCCACTCGTCTGCCTCGCGGACTCGTTTGCGGACCTCGGTGACAATCGCATCCACCGGGAAGGCGCGGAAGGGGCCAAGCCAGTGAACGGTATCCGGCTCGAAATCGAACTCGCCGGTCCCATCACGGAAGAGTTCGATAAGCGGGTCATAGACGACGGACAGGACAACAGACGCCAACATGTCTGGGGCTATTGCGCCGCTTCGGACGATCAGCTCACCCACCATTGGGCGTTCACCTGCGGCTTCGATTGCGTCACCCCAGGCGTCCGGGCTGAGCCGGCCGGGCCGAACCAGCGCAGTGGCGAGCGCCTCGTCTGTTCGCTCGCTACGAGCGAAGTAGAGCTGCCCACGATGTAGATACACGGTGCAGCCCGCTGGGCCACCAAAACGCACTGCTCCAGTGCGGCCATCAGTTGCGAGTACCTTCAGAATCCCTGCGGGAGAGAAGTCCTCGAGTGTGCCATTAAGCGTCATTTCGGATCCGCGTCCCTCGAACTCTGGTGTGCTAGGCGGTGGTGAATCCTGTCGGCCTACATGAGCGGGACTTGAGGCTTTCGGCCCATCTTGGCGGTGTGGAGGGTATAAAGGTGAATAAATGATCGAAATTACTTGACTATTTACTCACCTTCTAGGATCATAGGTCGATCGGACTAGAAGTTGACGTACCAGGTGTGCCTGGTGCTTTGGATTGAGGAACGCCAAGCTGATGCACCAAACGCATGAGTCAGTACATGTACCTTTCCATTCGGGTAAGCGGGTCAAACTAGGGCGATCAGGCCACGGCGGGGCATCGCTTGTCGAGACGTTGGTTGCGTTGATGATCCTGTCTCTGGTCGGCTCGGGCCTCATGGCTGCTCTGATGGCTGGCATCGGAGCGAGCAAGACCCAACGTGGTACTGCGAACCTGCAGGTCGCATCTCGTAATGCTGCCGCCATGTTGGAAACGTTGCCGTACATCCGTTGCGGATCTGTTGCGCAGTATCAGGACGCGGTGTACAACAGCGACGACGCACCGAATCCTCGCCCAACGATCTCCGCTGTCTTCGAATGGAACGGGACCGATGGATCCGACTCGGCTTTCGTGGCTGCTGGCGGGACGTGTCCAGATCGCGGCCTGCAACGCATCGAGTTCACTGTTGCTGGCTCCGATGGTCGTATTCGCGAGGGCGATGTTCTCAAGAGATACGACGGCTCCACCCCGGTGCCCGACATTGTTCAACCGGTTGGCACGACTCGTTGCACCATCAGCGGCACAGATGTAACCGATGACACCACAGTCGCTGCCGATGCCCCGGGTACCAACTTCGGTTCCGATGACACGATGAACATAAGCGAGAACGGCGCTCGAAGCACCGCCTTCTTACGCTTTGACCTTGCCGCAGGAACTCCGTGCACTGGAGATGGAGAGACCGGGTCGCTCCCTCCGTTGAGTGAGAACCAGGTGATTCGCAACGCTGCACTTCGGCTCTATACCTGGCAGGTCAACGGTGGGCCGGACTGTGCTACCGAGTGCACCCACGCGCTGCAGCGAGCCGGCGGAGCCTGGAATGAAGGCGTCGTAAACTGGTCGAACGCCCCCGACACCGTCGAAGGCGGTGCAATCCAGTTCTCCCACGGCACCGGCTCTGGAGACTGGGGCCCTCGCTTTCAAGAGGTAGCAGGACCTCAGCTCGTGAGCGATGTTCAGGCGTTCTATTCGACGCCGGGCGCCAACCGCGGGTGGCGTATCACCCAGGCATGTGAGTCAACCGGGTTCCCTGCAACCGGCTGTACCACTACGCCACCCGGGTTCCAGATTCGCACCTCCGAGTGGGCCACAGCATCGGAACGCCCCGCGCTCACGGTGTGGTATAGCCCCGCAGCCTCTTCGGCGAGACAGCTCCGCAACATCGGCCTCGACCGATGTGCCGCAGTCAAGGGAGCTTCAATGGATGACACTCCAGCCGATCTCTCAAAAGCGAGCATCGTTTCTCTGGAATGCGACGGAGCCGTCAACCAGGGATGGACCTATGACCCCGCCAGCCAAACCATTCGCAACGAACGCTCTGGGCGCTGCCTGAACATCCTCATCTACTCCAACCCTGATACGGATCCGCCACAGATCCGCCAGCTCGGCCAGTACGCACTGTTCCTCCAGGGCCAATGTGGCGATGCAAACGCCAAGTGGACCTTCGATGGCCCTGCGATCAAGGACTACAAGGGGCGTTGCCTGGAGATCACCGGTGGTAACACCGCCATCGGGACACTCATCCAGGTGAACCCGAACTGTGATGGATCGCCGAAGCAGCAGTGGTCCTACGAACCCTTGTCGGATCGGCTGAACCATCCGACCACAGCCCATCGCATCCTCAACGACGTGTTCGGCAACTGCGTGGATAATTTCGGATCGCTGGAAGGCTTTCCGTGTTTCGGTGGCCAGACGCGACCAACACAGAACTGGCACTTCAACGGCAATGGCCGCATCGTCAACCAAGCGAACTTCAATTGTCTAGATGGTGGCACCGGTGCCGCTGGCGTTTCGGTGAAGGGAACCGACTGCAACTTGGGCGCCCAGCAGCAGTGGGTCCTCGATACCACCACTCGCCAGATCCGCAACCTGGAACGCGGAATGTGCCTGGAAGGGAATTTCGACGCTTCTGCACCCACGTTGCAGGCTTGCGATGCCAACAAGGCTGAACAGCGTTGGAACATTGAGGACGCGACTGGAGCCCAGGACCGCAGGATCATCCGCCAACTTCGAAGCGTCTCGGACAACAACTGCTTGGAAGTCACAGCAATTCCGCCCGGCAACGGTACAAGTGCGAATGCTTGGCCGTGCTTGGGGACCTCCCGACCTGCTCAGGCCTACCTAATGGTCAACGTTGCCTACAACCGCGCCGAGATGAGGCCCGTTACGTCCCTGACCGACAGCACGCCACGCTGTCTCGAGGCCTCCGGCGGCGGGACCGGCTCCGATGCCAACGTCCAGACCTGGCAATGCAACGGTGAAGGCCAGATGCGTTGGCACGTCCGTGTACTCAACTCAACGCGTGAGGCTTTCGCTGTAGCCCCTGGTACAGACACTCAGGTCAGCTACATACGCAACACCCACAAGAACAACGCGTGCCTCCAGAACAATGGTGTGACCGCACAGGCCAACACTCGCACATGTAACGCCGCCGCCAATCAGAACTGGGTGATTGAGCCGATACAGGCCTACCCGTATTCGGACGGGTTCCATGGCCAGATTCGTAATGTCGGCACCAACAGCTGCATGGAGCCTGTAGACCCCAACGCAAACTCCGACATCATCTCCTGGCCATGCACCGGCTCCACGCGTCCGAGCCAGGAGCTGGTCTTGCTGACGAACGGCCAGATCCGTATGACCAGCGGCGCTGCCCGATGCCTCGATTGGGAGGACTCCGGCAATAGCGGTAAGACCCGGGCGCTCTGGTGGGGTTGTGGTACTGGAGCCAACCAGAAATGGACCCGTAACGGCGAGCAGATCCGCTCCCAGCTCAATACAAACAAGTGCCTCCAAGGTGCCTTGGACACTGAGAACGTCAGAGTCGTCGATTGCAGCAGTTCGGATTCTCAGCGTTGGATAGTTGAGCCGATTGGCCAGACGATCACAACCCAGGTTCGTCAGATCTTCAATGAGCAACGTCAGTCCTGTCTTGAGCCAGACGGCACAAATCTCAATGACACTCGTTGGCTGCGCCCGTGGCCATGTTCTGGGGCCGCTCGTCCGCTCCAAGCATTCCTGGCATTGAACAACGGGCAGCTGCGTCCAATGGCCAATATGGCCCGCTGTGTTGCGGTGGAGAACAACACCAACCGAAACCTACGAATTGAGGGGTGCTCCAGTACCGAATCCCGTCACCGGTGGGTGATTGACGTTGACTCTGACAAGCTGATTTCCTTGGCCAACGGCCGCATGGAGACCCAGAACAATGGTAACGGTCGCTGCGTACGCGCAGAAGAGGATTGGGGAGAGACCCGCCTCCATACCTGTCCCAGCCCGTTGACCGAGAACTTCGAATGGACTCTTGAGCCAGTTGCTGCGGGCAGCCGAACGTTCCAACTACGCAATGAAGCGACTGATGGCTGTATGGAGCGCCAGGGCAACGGCAAGTCCGTCCTCTGGCCATGTTCCGGGGCCGACCGGGCAACACAGAGCTTGGTGCTGACGAGCGCGAAACAGATCCGCGATCTCGGTGGGACCCGATGTCTCTGGTGGTCAGGTGGCGATGCTGAATGGTTCGATTGTGATCGGACGTGGACGGCCTATGGTCAGTGGAACCTCAACACCGACAAAACGGTCAGAAGCCAGCAAGACTCTTCCAAGTGCTTGCAGGCCGGGGAGCACACGGACACCATCAAGGTCGTCAATTGCGACACGGGCAACGCTCGCCAGCGCTGGATAAGCGAGCCGATCAGTGCCAGGGACAACTCATTGCCTATGCAGATCCGCAACCGGCGCTACAACAGTTGCCTCGACTTTCCCGGCCTACCCTCCTATGGGCACTCTTCACCGGACCAGTACCGGGAGGTTCTAGTTGCTCGAACAGTTGCCTGCGTTGGTCAGAGTCGCGTGAATCAAGGGTTCATACAACTGAGCAACGGCCAATTCCGCACGATGGCCAACCTTGACTACTGCTTGGACTCGCGCAATCCGTCCGGGACCAACGCAACGACTCTCGGCGCGTGGATTCAGCCGTGCGACAACGTCAACCAGCAGATGTGGGAGATACCCCAGATCAACCAGCGGATGCGTACCAAGGCTACCTATGGAGGGTCTCAGCGATCACTGCAGGCTGGAGCCAACGGCAGTCCAACATCGAAAGCACCGGACAACGTATTGGCTGATCCCGACCAGGATGCGCAGCGTTGGATAATCGAGGACCAGCCATCATGAATCGCCGGTTTTTAACTCGCGCCCAAGAGGGTTTCACCCTTATCGAGCTGCTCGTAGTGATGATGATCGGAACGGTCCTGGTCAGCATTCTGTCGACGGTCATCATCTCCACCATGCGGACCACAAAGAGGACCCATGAGCACCTCGTTAGTTCCTCGGGTGCGTTCCGAACCTCAAACCGGTTCTCAGACGATGTCGGCACCGCTGGTACAGGTCGGACGCTGGCCAACCCTGCGGGAGTAACCTTGTTCCCGATTGCACGGTCCAGTCCCGGCTGCGGCAATGAGTCGGCCTCTGTGGTGATGACAGGCCCGAGCTCAACCGGGGTGACCATGATCAGTTACCACCAGGTCGACAACACTCTGGTTCGCCGTAGCTGTCAAGGTGCAACAGACGCTGAGGCAATCGCCTCTGCGACGTTTGCCGCTAGGAGAGTCGTTGACGATCTCGCTCCCTCTGGTGTGGCTGTCACTTGTCGAGCATCGTCTACCTCTCCTGTGAACCCGCCGCCACCGGACCCCTCTTCCAACGACGAGCAGTGCCGAATCGTCACCATTGCCATCAAGACGACGACCTGCTACTCATTTACGGTCGAAGGTGCCCGATCAGGGACGGACACTCCCGGCCAAGCGGTGCCGGATCCGCCGGTTAAGAAGCAGTGCACGCTCGTACCCTCAGCGGATGCAACCGTGAGCTCGTTGACCGGAGATCGCGACACAAACTGGGCCAACGCGGACTATACGGGGCAACCGGAACTGGCGACCTTCCAAGGTGCGGGCCGGGAGAGACGGAAGTTTTTCTTCGTGAAGTTTGACCTCGGATCCCCATGCCTGGGAGAGAACGAACCCCCGGCACTCGAGGTTGGCGTCGACATAATCAGCGCCGAGTTCTCACTGTTCTTTGATGCCTATTCCGACGCCCCGGGCGACCTCAAAGAGCATCAGATGATCGTGATGGGGGATTCCGCTAGGTGGGGCGAAACCAACCTCACCTTCAACAGCAACCCATGGCGCAACCCTCCCGGCGATGTTGTCGGTGATCCGGCCAACAACGAGAAGTTCTACGCACTCAACACCTTCTGGCAGGGAGCCCACTCAACTCCACAGCGTTCCTTCACCATCCACCGGGCGGACCGTCCAAGTGGAGCGCCTGCCCCTGCCCCGGAGAACTGCTATGCGGACTATGTCCGTTGCCGCATCACGCCTATCGATGTCACCGAGGAGGTCACACAGTGGTACGCCAACGCTGTGGACTCAACAACTGGTTGGCACAACAACGGGTGGATGATCAAGCGCCAGCACAAACTCGCAAATCACGTTTACGACGATCAATCAAGAGGTTTCCGTTTCGGATCCCGTGAGGCAACCCACGAGAAGCGTCCACATCTAGTGATCGAGTGGGCCTGATGATGAACTTTGACCGACGTTCAGAGACCGGCGCTGCACTGCCGCTCGCGCTGGTCGTGATGCTGCTTGCGATTACCACGGTTGGAGCGCTGTTGTACTTCGCTCAGGTCAGCCTCCGATCGGGCTCCGCCTATCGTGACCGTGGCCAGCGGGTTGTGGAAGCCGAAGATGGCATCGACCTAACGATCGCGCACATGCGAAATGACCGCAGCCGCGGACGCGAAACAACAGGTCCTGTAGTCATGGACTACAGAGCGATCCGCACGACCTGTGTGCCGGCCGCGGGTAGCGGCATGGGAACCGCCGACCGCTAGGTGACCTGTACTGCTCGCCGTGGCTTCACGGCATCGGAGGAGGGCAGCGCAGTTATGGTTACGCGAGTGCGCTTCCTGGACGGAGCTGGACGGCTCCCCGGGCGATCAGTCGAAATTCTCTCGACCGACTACCCCTGAAGCAGTCCGCGGGCGCTAGAGCGTCACATGGTGCCGGTAGGGTGCCACCGATGACTGACGCCGATATTGCAGCTCGTGTTCTTTGGCTTAGAACCGAGATCGACCAACACAACCGGCGCTACCACGGCGAGGACGCGCCCACCATTACCGATGGTGAATTCGACGAGTTGGTGAGGGAGCTTCGAGCGCTCGAATCCGATCACCCGGACCTGGCTACTCCTTCAGATAGTGAGTCGCTGCCGAGCGAGGTGGGCTCCGCTCCATCCACAACCTTTTCTCCGGTGGTACACGCAGAACCGATGATGTCGCTGGACAATGCGTTCTCTCCTGATGAACTGCTTG
>JAGQSI010000072.1 GCA_020439605.1 Acidimicrobiales bacterium
ACTGCGCCACGAACCGTGTAGTACCCCGACGCCGGGATTACGTGGTCAACGTAGGTCTCCGTGGTGCGGTTGTATACACGGATGGCCTTGGCAGTGCCACTGTTCGTGTTATCAGCCGTGTAGACGGCGGTACCACCAGGCCCTATGCCAAGTGCATTGTTCTTCTGTCCTGTGACAGTGGCGGTGCCGGCGAGCGTCTTCGTTGAGGTATCGAACGCTCGAGTGTTCCCGTTGTTGTCCTGGATGTAGATGGTTTCGCCATCACAGGTGAGCGGGGCCGCTGCACCAGCTCCTGTAACCCCGACGCTCTGGCTGATCAATGTCAGCACAGACGCCAAGATTGCGAAGGCAAAAGCGGAGTACCAAGGACTACGCGTTGAGCGGACAGTGTTCTTGTTGGACCCGCCACAAGGGGCCAATTTGACTGATGGCATTCCACGAAGTTAGCACCTTCGAGCTACTTGCACAACACTTCCCTCGCTCTTCAGGGACCTCCAGCGCTGAATTTCCAATCAAGGTTCACGCCCCTATCCGCCTCCTGGCCAGCTTCATATCTTCGAGAATCCTTGCAGAGCCAAGCTTTGCGGGTAGCGTCGCTAAGAGGCTCGCGTTCAGTGTTTGTGGCGATGGCACAAATCGGTTAGATCGCAGAATAGTTCTCTAGACCTACGCCAAGACAGCCAATAATTCGCAAGATCCCGCGAGAAATTACTCAAGCTAGGTGTTCGAACTGCCGTCAACAAGGAGTTTCGACCCGTCAAAAAACGTAGCTGGTAGCTGGTAAATCAGGCCATAAAGCGAGCAGCTTCACTTCGAACGTTTCGGCAGTTGTGGACGGTTGGCATCTGACGGATCGACAACTAGCGGCGGTTCGTGGGTGATCGACTGAGTCGCACGCGAGCTACGCGCTCGCTCAGCAAGTCCCTCAGCTAGACGGGAAAGCAACGTCGCATCTCGCTCGATGGACTCCCCCGCTGAGCTAGATAGCTCCTCTAGCGAGTTGTCCTCGTCTCGAATCGTCATATGCAGTTCCTTCCCTGAAAAACCCTCAGCCTAAGCGACGACTTCAAGGCAAGCGTAGACAATCCCGTCAGGTCCACCGGCCAAAGCCATCACTGCTAAACCAATCTCACGAAGGCGTCCTATAGGGCGTCGAGTAACTCTTGGGCCAGGGCCGCCAACTCGGTGCCAGCCCGTTGACGCAAGGTCCAAGCATCCACCTCAAAGGAGGTAGGAGTACGGCCGGCTAGATAGATATAGACAACGGCTACATCTGTGTTCTGCGCTTGTAGTCGCTTGTACTCAGATGATTCGGAGAAGCCAACCATGATCTGGCCCCGAGTCTTCTTCTTTGCGTCGAGTTGCGCAGTCCAGAAGTTGACCCCGGCTTGGTCCGCAGCCCGACCCAGGACATCTGTATAGATACGAGTTATGAAGGCGCGGTTGGTCAACATGCCGTACTTGGTTCTGAACTCGCTGCTACTAGCGAAGTAGTCCGCCATTCTCGTAAGGCTCCACGCCCCAGACCGTCTGCGAGTAACCCAGAACTTCAGACCACCGGAATCAGGAGTCCTCCCCAAGAAGGCCCGATACAGACGAGCAGCAGGATCTACGTTCGAGGTGTTCTCGCTACCTCTACGAAGAGACTCGACCAATTCGCCTTTGGTTGAAGCTCCCGAGGTCAGCCTCGTCACCCACGCGTTGTGCTCCGTGGGAGTTGGAGACTTCGCGGTCAGGTCAACAAACAGCCTCGCAACTAGTTCAGACCAAGAAGACGCAGGGTGATAGCCCATGCGAGGAACAAACGAAGCTGACTCATCAGAGTTGGGGCCCTGCCCCACTGCGTTCCGTGCCGCCACCTTGAAGGTATAGGTAGTGGAGGTACTCAACCCTGAAATGGTCTGAGTAGTGGATGCAGAATTGAACGTCAACGCACCTTGGGCCACGCCGCCTATATATGGGGTCACGATGTAGCCGGTGATCAGCGAACCTCCATCGTCGGGGGCAACCCAGCTCAGTGTCACTTGTTTGAAAGCACTGACACCGCTTGGTGATGCGGGTGCCCCAGGGACCGTCGGCGCTGGAGTTACCGGCACAGAGGCGAGCGAGCCGGAACCGATTCCTACTGCGTTCTTGGCAGCAACCCTGAAGGTGTAGGCAACGCCATTGGTCAAACCGGTAATAGTTTGAGCTGTTGCAGTGCTGCTAAAGCTCACCGGATTCTGTGCGTCGCTTCCCACGTACGGCGTAACCACGTAACCGGTTACGGGCGAGCCTCCATTGTTGCTCGGCGGAGTCCATGTGAGGCTGGCTCGCGAGTTTGTGGCTGTGGCGGTGACCGCAGATGGTGCACCCGGCACCGTCATGGGAGTAACCGCAGCAGATGGTGACGATTGTGGACCTCCACCTACGACATTCACGGCCGAAACCCGAAATGTGTAGGCGGTGCCGTTGGTCAGGCCGACGATGCTTTGTGTGGTGAGCGTTGAATTGAACACCACCGATGATTGGGCAGTGCCCCCGATGTAGGGGGTGACCACGTAACCAGTGATCGCGGTCCCACCGTTGGATGAAGGAGGAGTCCACGACACGGTGACCCTTGCGTCGCCTCCGGTTACGCCTACAGATCCTGGCGCACCTGGCACGGTCACTGGTTTCAGCAGTCCGGAGGATTCAGACATCGGACCGGTACCAATCGCGTTGATGGCGGCAACTCGGAAGGAATATGAGGTGCCGTTTGTCAACCCGGTAACGGTCTGAGTGGTCAGGGCAGAATTGAAGACGACATGAGTCTGGGCAATAGACCCGATGAACGGTGTGACCACATAACCAGTGACGCTCGAGCCGCCATTGTCAGAAGGGCCAACCCATGACAACGTGACTTTCCTGTCCCCGCTACCACCGAGAAGGGCGGTGGGCGCACCGGGCGCGACCGGCGCAGGCGTTACCGCAGTGCTGGGCGCAGATTGAGCGCCGGTACCAACGGCGTTTATAGCAGCGACCTTGAACGTGTAGGTCGTACCGTTGGTCAGCCCTTCGACTGTCTGGGATGTGGCGGTTGAGGAAAAGGTGATTGGAGTGAGTTGAAGCGAGCCAATGGACGGGGTAACCACATAACCGGTGACAGCGCTACCGCCGTTGAAAGCAGGCGCTGTCCACGACACGGTCACCTTTGAGTTTCCACCGGCCACAGAGGGTGGGCCAGGCGCATCTGGCACCGTCACTGGCGTGACAGAGTTCGAGGACGTCGATGCCAAACCAGTACCGGCAACGTTAATCGCGGCCACCTTGAATGTGTAGGTGGTTCCGTTGGTCAGTCCGGTAACGATCTGAGTGGTGGCATCACTATGGAAGGTAAGAGAAGGACGCGCTGATGCCCCGATGTACGGAGTGATCACATAGCCCGTAACCGGCGAGCCGCCATCTGCACCAGGAGCGTTCCACGACAACCCGACCTGGCCGACACCAGCAACACCAGTCACACCTGTGGGCTGAGCCGGGACGGTCCGCGGAACAATGGGGTTGGAAGACGATGACTGCTCTCCTTCGCCAAACACGTTTTTAGCAGCGACCTTGAATGTGTAGGAGGTGCCGTTGACCAAGCCCGCAACACTTTGGCTTGTAGCCGTTGAACCAAAGGTGATTGGTGACTGCGGATTGGCACCGATAAACGGTGTAACCACATAGCCGGTTATCGCCATACCCCCATTTGAGGTTGGCGCACTCCAAGTCAGCGACGCTGAGCCTTGGCCTGCCACAGCACTCACAGAAGTGGGCGCACTTGGCGTGGTGGCCACAACGAGTTGGTAAATAGAGGTATCGGACCAGCCTTTCGCATCGGTGACGCGCGCGGTAAAGGGATAGGCACCGGTCGCACCACCGGTTCCCGAAACAACTCCGCTGGCGGACAACGACATCCCGCTCGGCAGTTGCCCGGCCGCCAGGGTCCAGGCCAACGGCTGCGAAAGCCCGCCATAGGACGCGCTCAGAGTTTGAGAGTAGAAGGATCCACTTCGCGCCACCGGCAAAGAAGCCGGGGCAAAGTTGAAACCCTTCACCTTTACTTCCATCGGGGCCGTGATCGAACGGCCATTTCGATCAGAAATGTTGACCGTCGAAGAGAAGGTTCCGCCAGAGGTGGGAGTTCCGCTGATTGTGCCCACGTCGTTGAGCCGCATCCCCGTAGGCAACGAACCAGAGGCGAGCGATAACACGTAGCTTGGTCGTCCTCCATCAACCCATCCAGCCGGATAGACAGATCCTTCAACCCCAAGGTTCAATGTTGCGAACGTCATAGGAGACGCTGCCACCGAAAGCGGATCTGACACCGTCAGCGTCATCTCCTTGGTTTCACTCAACGCTCCATCACCAACTCGCACAGTGAACATTCGCGTCATTGCCGAACTCGCTGTGCCGCTGATCTGACCAGAAGTTGCCATGCTCAGGCCCGTTGGCAGCGATCCGCTCTCGATCGTCCAGGTTCTGTTCCCAGATCCGCCGCTAGCAGCAAGCGTCGATGAGTAGGCACTGCCAACCGTTGCCTCGGGGATGATCTTGGTTGTAACAGCAAGCCCCGCGGCGATAGTGAAGGTGCGGGTAGTTGTTCGGCTAGCTGAATCGGTGACCCGCACCGTGAAGGTGCCGCCGGTGGAGCTCAATGGGGTTCCCGATATGGACCCAGAACCTCCAAGAGTCAGACCAGCAGGAAGGGAGCCTGAAATGACGGTCCAGGTATATGGCCCTGAACCTCCAGCCACCTGCAGCTTTGACACATAAGGCACCCCTGCCGCAGCGTTTGGCAGCGATGCTGTGGAGACCGCTGGTCCGGGCGAAGTGGCTACTGACACGCTGTAACGCCCGAGCGACCCATAGTCCGAGTACCCGGTACCGCTGACGCTGCCCTGTCCAACACCATCCACGGCCACGTAATAGGTACCAACACCTAGAGGTGCAGAGACATAGGTAGCGCCGAGACCAGAGGCAAGCGACTCCGAAACAAGCGCAGAAGGTGAATCGTTTGAACCGATCAGAACACCTGAGGAGTCATAGAGGGAGATCTTGGCGTCCAGGTTTGCCAGAAGCGGCGCCGGAGAAACCGAAACCGTTGTTGACACTCCTGTTGAGGTAAACGAGAAGAAGTCAACATCGCCCGGAGTCGAGATGGTGCCTTGCGCTCCGATTGGCAACGCGCCACTGAGCCCTGTGGCACTTGTGGTTGTGTCACCGTGGTCATCTGCAACCAAACCCAACCCGTTGGTGGCCGCTACAGCGAAATCATCCTCGGTATTGGTAGCTCCGCTGTATTCGCCTTTGCTCCACTGTGAAATCGGCTTCTGGTACCCAGATCCCATGATCGGGATCCATGCGCCGTGACCCTCGTAATACGCGCAGCTCTCAGTTCCACCAGATCCACAACCACTGTTCTTGCCATCATGAGACAAACCAATGTTGTGGCCTATCTCATGACTCGTCGCATCCGCTATGTACTTCGCAACGTCGCCAACGCCGGGGCCGAAAATGAACGCGGGTTGGTATTCGCTAGCGCTGAGCTGGTTAAAGACGCCCACATAGGCCAAACCACCGCAGTCACAAACTGAACCAATAACTGTGTCATCTGTGATCACTGCTCTGGTTCCATATCTGTCGTCGTTGCCCGCAGAGCGATCGATCGCATCGAAACCAGGGTCCTCAGTGGTCACGTCCACGTCGAAAGGAGCAAAGTCTTCGCTCACCTGTTCCCAAACAGCTTGGATGACGTCACGTTCTGAGCTCGAGAAAACTGCCGGGTTTCCATCGGTATCCCATGGTGATGCGTTCCACCCCACCCCGTTGTTGTAGGACTCTGCCCAGAGCGTGCCAGAGAGGTCATAGCCATCGAAATCGAGGTAGATCGTGCGCCGAGAACCGGGTCGACTGTGGAGCCTGAACGTGTCCGCCGACGGGAATGCCCCAGAGGTCCCCACCCCCGAGTCCCGCGATTCAAGAGCAGCCGCCAGGTCCTGCACACTGGCGGCAGACTCCACATAGAAAGGGCGACCGCAGCGATCCACCCAAAGTGTTTCATCGGCCAGTAGCTCCTGACGGAGTTCCTTGCCCGTCATTCCTGCAGGCTCGGCAACCTCCGCTATGCGTGAACCGAGCTGATTCACAGCGTTGGCGCCGCGCGTTCGGGTCCGAGGTAGCGACACACATCCACCGGAGCTCTGCAGCGACCCAGGGTTGATGGAGTCGACTTTCTCAGTCGCTTCCACTTCGCCGCCCTCGACTCTGCTGTTGGTGTTGGCTCGCAGTGGCTGCGGCGCTTCAGCCGGCTGTGCCAATGGGTTCGCGCTATCTGACCCAACAGCGACGATGGATGAGGCGGAAGCGGAAGCGGGCAACAACGGCGACAACCCTGCGGCGAAGGCCAAAAGCGCCATCGCTGCAATCCACTGCCTGAAGTTGAGGCTCATGCCCGTGCCCTCCCTCTGTGCCCGACCGACGGGCGGACCAACGCTGCCGCAGGAATCTACGCCAACCCTCTCTATCGTCACGACAGTGCCGGGCCTACACCCCAAATCCGAAATTCGAGGTGTGCCTCCCAGCGATTAGCCTTCCATGCGCTGATCGACGCGCCCCGGCGCATCATCGTCTGGCCCTCGTAGCTCAGTTGGATAGAGCGACCGCCTCCTAAGCGGTAGGCCACAGGTTCAATTCCTGTCGAGGGCACCAACCAAGTGCTCACCTCCCGTACCCATCCTGAACGAATCGTCAGGGTGCTCGCAGACAAGGCACGGTACTGGGCAATAGTGGTGAGATGCCCGCAGATTCAAACTCCCCTTCCAACGATGACCAACCCAAGGCGTCCATCGGTCGGCGCGAACTGCTGCTGGGAGGCGCTGCAGCTCTGGTGCTCGCGAGTTGTTCATCTGATTCCTCCGACAAGGCCTCGGGCACCACAACAACCAGTGCTACGTCTGGGAGTACGACCACGGCTGTTGAAACCACTACTACTGGCGCAGCGACGACAACCACGGTCGATGCATGTGTTCTGAGTCCCGAACTAACCGCTGGTCCCTACTATCTCGCCAATCCACTCAATCGGACCGACATCACCGAGGCACTCCCAGGGACACCGCTCGAGTTCAAGGTGCAGGTACTAGCGCTTCCCGAATGTGCCCCTCTCGCAGGCGCAGCCGTAGATATTTGGCACTGCGACGTAGGCGGCGAATACTCGGGTTGGAATGGAAACAGCCTCGCTGAAACCGAATCTGAGGGCAAGAACGACAAGAGCTTTCTTCGTGGCGTTCAACTCACCGATGAGAACGGAGTCGCTACGTTCACCACGATCTTCCCAGGGTTCTACGACGGCCGAACCGTTCATATCCACCTCAAGGTGATCGAAGGGGGAAAGATGGGAGACACCTATGCGGGAGGCCATGTAGCCCACATTGGACAGGCATTCTTCGAGGAGGCGCTAACTGCCGAGATCGTTTCCCAAGGCGAGTACGCCAAGTTCACCCATGAACGCACCACCAACGATCAGGACTCAATCTTTGCGCAAGCCGGGCCCGGAGCAGTGACGTCAATGGCTGCCAAGGGCAACGGTTGGGGCGGAACCTTCACCTGCATGGTGGACCCCGACGCCACGCCGGCTCCTGCGCCGCTGTTCTAACAGCTAGCGAGCACCTAGCTCCCGTGAACCTGTAGTGGTTTTGGTTAATATATGAACCAAATCACTGCAAGTTCGAGCGGGTTCCTGCTGATTGAAGACCTGACCGAGGGCCACGAGGAACCGAAGAACGATGAATGCACCCAAAATTGCACACTTCGACCCCTTCAGCGGCCCTCCACGGATACACGGAGCGTCACGCGTAGGTATTCGCCCGGGAACAGAGATCATCCACCCACTAGCTGCAACGGGAGAGCGGCCCCTGCGATTCGAGGTGGTGGGCCTTCCCGTTGGTGTTGAGGTTGACAGTGAAGGCATTCTTCGAGGGACAGCCCCTGTCGAACGAGGAGAGCACAACCTTGCAGTCACCGTCACCAACGCGAAAGGTGCCGCTACGGCATCGGTTGAGCTGGTTGTCGGGGACACCTTGGCGCTAACTCCGCCGATGGGTTGGAACAGCTGGAACGTCTATGCATCCCGGGTAAGTGCCGACGTAGTGCTACGCACTGCTCAGGCCATGGTGGATTCCGGGATGAGAGACCTCGGATACCAGTACATCAACATCGATGACCATTGGCACGCGCCCGAGCGAGCATCTGACGGTCGCCCAGTTGCCAACTCCGAGACATTTGGGGAAGGGATCGCTGCACTGGCTGATGCTGTGCATGGACTTGGTCTCAAGCTCGGCATCTACTCCGATGCTGGCACAATGACCTGCGGTAAGTGCTTCGGCGGATATGGCTACGAGCGCATAGACGCTGAGACCTATGCATCTTGGGGAGTTGATCTTCTCAAGTACGACTACTGCTTTGCTCCATCTAGCGCGGACGTCGCCCGCTCCCGCTACACCACTATGGGCAATGCCCTCAAGGCCACCAACCGCTCCATCGTGTTCAGCGTGTGCGAGTGGGGTTTTCGCAAGCCATGGCAGTGGGCCCACG
>JAGQSI010000073.1 GCA_020439605.1 Acidimicrobiales bacterium
TCCCACTCATCTTTCAGCTCAACCATTCTCTCTAGGAGCCCCAAGTGAACGGCGCTAACGCCCTCATCCGCACTCTCGTCGACTCAGGTGTCGATGTCTGTTTCATGAACCCCGGCACATCGGAGATGCATTTCGTTGCGGCTCTTGATGACGTGCGAGAAATGCGCGGTGTGCTTGGCCTGTTCGAAGGCGTTGTCACTGGTGCAGCCGACGGCTACGCCCGCATGGCTGACAAACCAGCCGCTGTGTTGCTACACCTCGGGCCGGGACTCGGAAATGGCCTGGCCAACCTGCACAACGCCCGCAAGGGTCGTATCGGCGTGGTGAACATCGTTGGAGACCACGCCACCTACCACAAGAAGTACGACGCTCAGCTCGAGTCAGACATCGAGACTGTTGCACGCAACGTCTCAACCTGGGTTCGGACCTCACAATCCACAGACGAGGTTGCCGCTGATGCCGCAGACGCTGTGGCAGTGGCCTCTGGGCCGCCGGCGCAGATCGCAACATTGATCCTCCCAGCAGATGTCTCTTGGACAGAAGGTGCATCGCCGGCCACTCCTGTGGCCCCGGCCGAGCCCACGCCGGTAGATCCCGAGCTGATTTCGACCATCGCAAAAATTCTCCAAGGCGACGAGCCTGCGGCATTGTTCATTGGTGGACGTGCATGCCGAGCTGATGCTCTCGTAGATGCCTCACGCATCACCAACACCACCGGATCCAAGCTCTTGGCCGAAACCTTCCCAGCTCGCCTCGAGCGTGGAGCGGGCCGGGTACCAGTGGACCGCCTCGCCTATCTCGCAGAGTTTGCCGCCATGCAGCTAGATGGCATCAAGCACCTCGTTGTCGTGGATTCCAAAGCACCCGTCTCCTTCTTTGCCTACCCGGAAAAGCCGAGCGACCTCGTACCCGAGGGCTGCAGCGTTCATGTTCTCGCCGACCAGAGCGGGGACCCTGCTGGCGCGTTGGCTGCACTTGCCGAGGCGGTGGGGGCGCCTGCCGATGCTGCCACCATTCAGCCAGCGGTTCGCCCCGAACTGCCGAGTGGACCACTCACCGCCGATGGTGTGTGTCAGGCAGTGGGTGCGTTGATGCCGGAGAACGCCATCGTCTCCGATGAGGGCAACACCTCCGGGCTCTTCGCCGCCGGCCATACCGCCGGCGCACCAGCACATGACTGGATGTGTCTCACGGGTGGAGCCATTGGTCAAGGTCTGCCTGTGGCGCTCGGCGCAGCGGTTGCTTGTCCTGATCGCAAGGTGATTGCGCTTCAAGCAGACGGCTCCGCCATGTTCACCATGCAGGCCTGGTGGACCATGGCCCGCGAGAACCTCGATGTTGTGACCGTGATCTTCAACAATGCGAGCTACGCCGTGTTGAACATGGAACTCAACCGAGTGGGCGCCACAGAAGGTGGCCCCAAGGCCAAGGAGATGCTTGATCTCTCAGGGCCAAACCTGAACTTTGTTCACCTCGCCGAGGGCTGTGGTGTGCCAGCGACACGAGCCACCACCGCAGAAGAGTTCATCGAGCAGTTCCGCTCTGCGCTCGAGGCCAAGGGTCCACGGGTGATCGAGGCCATGGTCCCCAGCATCATCTAGGGCTGGGCCATTGGCCGGGTGAAGTGCTTGGACAGCGTGTTTATCTGGCCCTGATAGTTGGATGAAATGTCTGCGCCGTAGAGGAAGTCAGGTAGCTCTTCCATCTCGCAATAGACCATCCAACACACCCTTTGGCCCTGCTCAACCACGAAGGGCACGTCGTGGGCCCTCACCTCAAGAGTGGCCCGACTGCCCCATCCGGGACGGTACGGGTGATAGCCAAAACCTGGATCGAAGAAGCCCGCGTAGTGGGTTCGGACCTCGCCCGAGCGCACGTCGTAGGGCACCATCTCTGCTGCCAACTGTGGCGGAATGGTGATGGCTTCTTGGGACAACAGGAGATAGAACTCCTCGGGCTCAAGAACCAGGCGAGGTGAATCCACGTCTCGAAATACCGGCTCCCAGTAACGCCGCCAGTCCTGGCCGAGTTTGCCGTAGTCCAAGACCTCAGTGTTGCGCTTGGCCCGATACCCAACGATGCCGTTCTCGTCGCCACGCAGATCAAGTGAGAGCCCGAGCCCGTTGTCCAAAGAGGCAACGCTTCGAAGGTCTGTTTCGGCGTCACTCATCAACCCGGACTCATCGTGAATGGCCGAGAGATCTGCGTCTGAGAGGAACGGATCGTCGCCCTTGAACAACCGCAACTGCACAAAGGTCATGTCCGGGCGTATCAGCAACGGGAATGTTCTCGAAACGATCTCCACCCAGATCTGACCTCGGTAACCAAAGCGGATCTGATCAAAGGCATCGGAGTCATCTGTGAGTGCCCGACACAACGTATCCACTCGCCCTGCGGAACTCTTCGGGTTGACGAAGCCCCGAACGTCCTCTGGAAGAACCACCCCTTCTCGAAGAGGAATCAGATAAGGGCGTCGAGGCTCGAGCACGACCCCTTTGGTCAAGTCGAGTTCCTCAATGGCGTAGTCGCCCAGCTTCTCGCTCACCGGTCCGTCGTGGGACAAGAAGCTGGCCCGCAACCGGTAGGCAACCTCGCCGAAACGCAGGTCGATACTCGCTGGCTGAATGTTCGCGACCGGTATCTCACTGTCGGTGGTGATGACACCTTCAGAGATGAAACGTCGAAGCGTTTGGACGGGCAGCACACGACCGCTGAGCACGAGGAGGCAGGCTAGTTGACACGGTGCGCCGCCTCTGCCACGGCACCAACTCAATGCCCGCCCGACTTTTCAAGACAAGCCGCTCCAATGGCGCCGACCAAAGTCTCGGTGTGAAAATGGTCGATATTTGACCACCTCTACACCGAGAGTTCACTAGCGCCGTAGCATCAACCCATGTCCATTCACCATCTCCAACTCTGGGTCCCAGATCTTGGGCGCGCTGAACAGTCCTGGGGATGGTTGTTGGAGGCGCTTGGCTACAAACTCGGGAGAAGCTGGGATCACGGCCGGGTCTGGCGTCTCGGCGAAACCGGCATAGTGATCGAGGCTTCGCCGGACATGGTGCCGGGAATGCTGCATTCGCGCCTCAGGCCCGGAATGAACCATGTTGCGTTCCACGTCGAATCACCCGCACGTATCGCAGAGCTTCTTGCTCAGGCTCCAGACCATGGGTGGCGCAGCGTAGACGCCGACAATGGCCACAAGCTCTCCGCCGAAGTCACCATTGCGTATCTAGAAGATCGCGACGGGTTCGAGGTTGAGTTGGTGTCCTAAACGGTTGGCGTTGACCGCCAAAGCTCCATTGACGACCATGGCCACAATCATTAGAGCCATATAGACACGCTCTAGTCACCTTCTCGCCGACGGATTTCCAACTCGCCATCAAGGTTTGTCAGTGCAGTGGCGAGCACTTTGTGGAGTTGGCCCTTGGCCGCTTTGAGCACCGGCGCAACAAACCATTTTGGCGCCAGCGCCATCCGGTAGGTGACTCGGGTCCGATGGTCATCTACCGGCTCGATTGTGATTCGTTCCACGATGCTCGAAAAGACCGGCGGTCCAGATGTGACCGTGAACGCCCAACACGAAAGCTCATCCCACACGATGAACTTCTCAGCAATAACTCCAAGTCCGCCCTTCAACGTGACGTCTCGGGTGGAACCGACTCCGGTTGGTGGTTCGCTCGTTGGCTCGCATGCGTCAACACGTGGGAACCACTCCACCCAGCGCGGATAGTCAACGATCGCTGCCCACACCTCTCGGGGAGTAGCTGAAACAATGTTGGAGGCCTCAACCATCAACGGTGCCGTGTCCACGAAGTCGATCTGTTGGGTTACGTAAGTAGCCATCACACAAGGTTGGCCCAATTGCCTCCACGATGGCCAGCAACAGTGGAATGCTCTAGCCATGGTGAGCATTGGTGAGCGCAACTACGACGTAGAGATCCGACGAACCACTCACGGCGTTGCCCATATTCGGGCCAACGACTGGGGCAGTCTCGGTTATGGACAGGGTTATGGATGCGCCCAGGACCATCTAGTGACCTTGGCGGACCAGTACACCAAGGTACGAAGCGAACGCTCCCTCTTTCACGGGGCGGGTCCCGACGGTGGTCTGCTCGCCACAGACTTCGGCTATCTGGCGATGGGAGTGATGCGCAAGGCACCCGAACTGCGAGATAGCCAACCGACCCACATTCGAGAGTTGGTGAGCGGTTACGTTGCCGGGCTCAATCGCTACATCAAGGACGCCGCAGGCACCGAGGCGCTTGCCGAATGGTGCCGAGACGCCCCATGGATCCGTGAGATAGACGAGCTTGATCATTGGGCGTACATGATCGATCTGGCATTGATGGCGAGCGGCAGAAACGTCGCCGAGATCATTGGCAGAGCGCAAGCGCCCGGACCAGACGGTCCAGCGCCGGCCTCGCCCATGTCGGCGTTATCTGGCACGGCGCCTGCGGCCAGCAACGGCTGGGCCTTTGGCAGCGATGCCACAGCGTCAGGCCACGGGATAGTGGTGGCCAATCCTCATTTCCCTTGGGCAGGCGAGGCTCGCTTTTGGGAATGTCACCTCACCATCCCCGGCGAATTGGATGTCTACGGGGTTTCGCTGCTTGGTACCCCGGGCGTGCAGATGGGCTTCAACGCCGATGTTGCCTGGACCCATACGTTCTCGAGAGGCAACCGTTTCACCCTCGCTCGTTTGGATCTGGTTGATGGAGATCCGACCACTTACCGCTTCGGGGAAGATACCCGTGCCATGAATGCGCAGACCTACAGCGTTCAGGTCAGGGGCGACAACGCCGAGGTCACAACCGAGGAACGCACACTGTGGTCCAGCCATCACGGCCCAATAGTGAACCTGCCACTGCTGGGCTGGGGCATGGACAACGCTTTCGCGTTCCAAGATGCCAACCTCGACAATCACGCCATGTTGGCGCAGTTCTTGGGTATGGCAACTGCGAGATCCATGGATGAGTTCCAAGCCTCCTACGCCGAGATCCAAGGTATGCCGTGGGTGAACACGCTCGCGGCTGATCGCAGCGGTAGAGCGTGGTTCATAGACGCATCTACAACTCCGGCGTTGAGCGAAGGTGCAAAGAAGCGCTTTGTTGAGCGCCTGGAAACCGACTTCGTGGCCGCGTTGCTTCACCAGAATCGAGTGGCGTTGCTAGATGGGAGCAACCCCGACGATGACTGGATCTCCCTCGAGGGCGCTCGACGCGACGGACTGCTCCCCTATGGCGAGATGCCACAGCTGGAACGACGTGACTATGTCCTCAACGCCAACGATTCCCATTGGCTCAATCACGCAGAATCTCCGTTGGAGGGCTACTCACCCCTTCATGGGTTGGAGCGAACCCCACGTAGTCTGCGCACTCGTCAGAACCTTCTGGTTGCCGCCGCTTTGGCTGCGAGCGGAACCGTGACCAATGAAACAGCCATCGACGCCCTATTGGACAACAAATCATTGAGCGCTCAGTTGCTGGTCGATGCAGTGATCGAACGTGTACGCAACTTCGACACCGAAACAGTTGAGTTGAGCGAATCAAACAGGTTGGCTGAAGCAGCCGAGATCTTGGCTCAGTGGGACCAGCGATTTGATCTTTCATCTAGCGGCGCTGTTCTATGGCGAGAGTTCATGGCTGGCTTCGAGCCCGCTGCCCACCAAAACGCCGGCGCGCTGTTCGCGGTGGCCTTCGATCCCGATGATCCACTCAACACTCCACGCGACCTTGCAGCAGCTCCCCACGACGTACCTGACCCGGTTCTCGTGTCGCTGCTCAAAGCCCTTGACGTCCTCGCTGAAGCCGGGGTAGATCCCTCAGCCCCTCTAGGGGAGGCGCAGTGGGTACAGCGGGGCGAGCACCGGATTGGCGTTCATGGTGGCTACGAGGCAGACGGAGTGTGCAACGTGCTGGCCCCGAACGGATCGCTCAGCTCGCACTCGTTGGAACCTTCACAGCCGCGCCTGCGAGCCGTCGCGGACCGAGCAGCCACCAGCGGACTTGCTGAAGGCGGCTACCGCTGCACCTATGGGACCAGCTTTCTGATGTCGGTTGAGCTCACCGATGACGGACCCGAAGCCGTGGGCCTGCTGGCTTATGGGCAGTGCGGAGATCCTCGTTCGCCGCACCATGTTGATGGCACGGTTGCCTATGCAAACAAGGCCACCCGACCCTTGTTGTTCACCGACGAGCAGATCGAGAAAGATCCAAATCTTGTGCGGCTAAATCTCAGGACTTCGTGAGAGTAACCAAGAACTCGAAGGTGCCTGTGTCTGCCACGGATGCGATCGGTCCGCCTGAGGGCGGAGTGATCTCGAAATCGGCAAGCACAATCTCTGGCAGTTCCTCGGGGTTGGTGCCGATCTCGATGGTGGCACCGTTGTAAACCGCCTGTGCTTGCACAGTTACCGACTTGGTCACGCCGTGAAGGGTCAACTCACCGGTGATGGTCGAGTCGATCGTCTTTCCAACCTCTGGCTCTTGTCCAAAATCAAGTGGAGAGGTGAGTTTGAAGCTCGCCTCGGGGAACGTGTTGGTCTGAAGGCCGCGATCCTGCATTGCCCGTGCCCTGTTTCCAACCGGCAACCCGGGTGAATCGGTGAACTCGATCTCGGTGAGATCCACCACGAATTCGCCTTCGGTTACCTCGGTGCCTTCGATGGCAATGGATCCGCTCACTGCGGTTGAACGCCCGACAGCTTCGTGATCGGTGAGTCCGCCTGCAAAGTCCTCCTTGATGCGAAAACCGATGGTGGACTCAGCGTCGGTGGACACCTACCATGTTCCATCGATCGAACCAGGTGTTACCGGCTCAGACGAGCCGCCGGCCTCGGTTGTGGTTGAGTTGCCCCCAACACTGAGCTTCTCCGGTGAGTCTGAGCGCATGACGAACCACCAGAACGCTCCCGCTGCTACAACAACAACCGCGATGATTGGTATCAAGACCTTCTTTGCCATGCGCAACATTGTGGCCTACGGATAGGCGCCAACTCCGGTCACCCCTCGCGTCTGCAAGCATCCACCTATCGAGATGCCCCATCAAAGAGGCTGCATCAAAGAGGGGCGAGCGCTCGAAGATCTGATCTGGAAACCGGCGCATCGTTGGGGGTTCCATCTGCACTCGGGATACCAACCTTTGTGCCTCCAACCGAGAACTGCACCGACTCCACGCCAGATTCTTCGGTAAGTGTGAACACGATCTGGGCAATAGCTAGGAACTGGTTCTCGGCTCGCACCTCGCTGAACTCCTCGGTCAGATCAACTTTGATCACCGAGCCATCCGCCTCAACTGCAGATACGGCTCCAACGGGAACCGCACTCGTCGCACCAAACTGACGCTCATTTCGGGTGGGGCCAGCAACTACGAGTTCAACAAGTCCTGCGGGCGACACATTGCGCTCCACGCTGCGTTCCACCGCCACTAGGCGGTCCCCCGCCGTGAGATAGATCTGAGCGGGACGACCCTCATCCACAACTGTTGTGGTCGGCTCGGCTTCGAGGAGACCAAAAGGTACGTCCTCTGATTGGATCTTGTTGGCCTTGCCTTCTTCGGTGATCCCACAGGCCCCGAGCACAACTCCTAGGAACACCAGCCACGTCAACCCAAGACCGACCCACAAACTCCGCTGCTTGGTCATTTCTTCGGTTCCCTCGGTAGATGGATCAAAAAGCGTGCCCCGCCGCCGGGTGCATCGTCGACCTCAACGCTTCCACCATGCAGCCTTACGTGCTCTTTGACCAACGCCAGACCCAGACCTGTACCGGCCACGGAGACATCCTTGCCCCTGATGAAGCGCTCGAAGAGGTGAACTCGATCCTCAAGAGCAATACCTGGGCCATCGTCATCAATGACGATCTCGAGCATCTCCTCGCTCCCGCTCAGGTAGATGTGGGTGGCTCCACCGGCATAGTGGTCTGCGTTCTGGATCAAGTTGGTCAGAACCTGCGTGATCCGACGTGAATCGAGGCTCACCATCGCCGGCGTGTTCGAGTCGATCGTTACTGGGATGTCTTGATGGTCCAATGACTCAAGGACACCTGTCATGAGTCTGCGTGGAGACACCTCTTCAACGTTGAGTTCTGCAACCCCGGCTTCCACTCGAGAAATCTCAAGGAGATCGGTAATGAGATCAGAGAACCGGTCCACTTCGCCCTGCAGCATCGACAGCGCTTCTATTCCCGCGGGCTCGGTGACCCTGCGTCGAGCTATGGACAAAGCCGCAAGCATTGCTGCGAGCGGAGTTCTGAGTTCATGGCTCACATCTGAGGCAAAACGGGCCTCGCGCTCTATGCGTAGCTGCAGCCCGTCGACCATCTGGTTGAACGACTGCACCAGCGGATCCAGGTCCGCGTCCCCATCGCTTTCAAGTCGTCGATCCAATGCACCCTGTGAGATCAGGTTTGCTGCTTCAGCAGTTCGTCTAACCGGTCTCAGGATCCGGCCGCTGACCCACCATCCTGCAGCCACGCCCGCCGCCATGGTTGCCAGAGTGGCAATCGTCAGAGCACGACGGAGCCGGTTGAGTGACTCCGATACTTCATCCATGGGGACCAGTTCGA
>JAGQSI010000074.1 GCA_020439605.1 Acidimicrobiales bacterium
TACCGGGACCAACGGCAAGACCACTGTCACCCAGATGCTTGCTGCGATCCTGACCGAGAACCAGATGCGCTGCGCCACGATCGGCACCTTGAGCGGAGCTCGTACAACCCCGGAAGGACCTGAGCTGCAGGAATTGCTCGGTCGTTACCGCGACGAGGGAATGGATGCTGTGGTGATGGAGGTCTCATCGCACGCACTGGATCAACACCGCGTGGATGGTGTTCGATTCAGAGCTGGCGGATTCACCAATCTTTCCCAAGATCATCTCGACTATCACAAGACCATGGATGCGTACCTGAGTGCCAAGTCCATGCTGTTCGAGCCCGCTCGAAGCGACATGGCAGTCATCAATGTGGACGATCCAGACGGCGCAAGGCTCGCCGATCGCGTGTCGATACCCGTAGCGCGTTGCTCGATCGCAGATGCTGAGGGACTTGAGATGGGCTCAGCGGGTTCAACGTTTCGGTGGCGTGGCGAAGCGGTGAGTCTCTCGCTGCCAGGGCGTTTCAACGTCTCGAACGCCGTCTTGGCCGCAACATTGGCGGAGTCGCTCGGCGTGGCAGCCACAGCCGTAGCGGGTGGACTTTCATCGCTTGAAGCGGTGGCTGGGCGCTTTGAACGCATCGATCTTGGGCAGCGATATCTCGCGGCTGTTGATTACGCCCACACCCCAGATGGGTTACGGAAGATCCTTGAGGCGGCCCGAGAGCTCACCGACACCAAGGTTGTGTTGGTCTTTGGCGCTGGCGGAGATCGTGACCGTGACAAACGGCCTCAGATGGGGCGTGTAGCTAGTGAGCTAGCCGATGAGGTTGTCCTCACGACCGACAATCCGCGTAGCGAAGATCCTCTGGAAATCATGGAGAACGTTCGCAGCGGATGGTTTGGATCGGCCAAGCTGGTAGTAGAGCCGGATCGCCGCAGTGCAATCAGGCTTGGTGTCTCGCTCTGTGCCGACGGCGATGTTCTGATCGTTGCTGGCAAGGGCCACGAGACAATGCAGATAGTGGGCGAGCAAGTCTTTCCCTTCGACGACCGCTTGGAGTTGCGCGATGGCATCGCTCAATCTCTGAACGCTGAAAGCACAACGGAGAAAGACTCGTGATTGCACTATTGATGGCTGGCGGCCTGAGCCTTGCTGTATCGCTGGTCGGCACTCGCTATTTGATCGAGTGGCTGCGCAGCCACCGTATTGGTCAGCCGATCCGTGAGGAAGGTCCCGAGCGCCATCAGGTAAAGGCTGGAACCCCAACAATGGGCGGGATTGCGATCGTCGCCGGCACCGTCGTTGGCTACTCGGTGGCTCATCTCAGAAGCCGAGTGGTATTCACCCGTTCCGGAATGTTCGTGTTGGCGCTCATCGTGGGAGCGGGCATCGTTGGTTTCCTTGACGATTGGATCAAGATCAAACGGGAACGCAATCTTGGACTGACCAAGCGAACCAAGGTTCTGGGCCTGTTGATAGTTGCCGCTGGATTTGGTATCGGGCTCGTAACACTGACCGGGGTCCACACCGAGTTGTCGTTCACCAGGTTCAGTTCCTTCAACCCGGATTCACTGTTATCGATCAACTTCGGTAAGGCCGGGTGGGTTCTGTTCTCGGTGCTGGTCATCATGGCGACAACCAACGCGGTGAATCTCACCGACGGCCTCGACGGTCTAGCTGCTGGTTCATCGATCTTCTCGTTTGCGTGTTTCACGATCATTGGGTTCTGGGCCTTTCGCAACCCCGGGGTCTATGACGTGGAACATGCCCTTGATCTCGCTGTGGTCTCTGCCGCCATGCTGGGCGGTTGCGCAGGCTTTCTGTGGTGGAACGCCTACCCGGCCAAGATCTTCATGGGTGACACCGGCTCGCTGGCGATCGGAGCGGGATTGGCCGGGCTGGCCCTATCGATGAACACCGTCTTGTTGTTGCCGATCATCGGCGCCCTTTTCATGATCGAGACCATCTCGGTGATCATCCAGGTTGCTTCGTTTCGCACCACAGGTCGACGCCCCTTTCGTATGGCGCCAATACACCATCACTATGAACTGCGCGGCTGGCCTGAAACCACTGTGATCGTGCGTTTCTGGATGATCGCTGGGCTCGCAACCGCTTTGGCGCTTGGCGTGTTCTACGCAGATTTCACGACGATCGCACCATGATCGATCTAACCAACGTCTTGGTACTTGGTCTAGGTGTCATGGGCCAGGCTGTTACTCAAGCTCTGGTGGCACATGGCTCAAATGTCACTGTTACCGATGACCGGGCCGGTTCTGTCGGGATCGCACTCGCAAGCGAACTGGGTGCCACTTGGATCGACCCACCGTCCTCATCTGATTGGGTAGAGGCGCTGAGCAGCTTTGATGCGGTGGTTGCGAGTCCAGGTGTTCCAGAAATCCATCCGATATTTGCAGCGGCGCGAGTTGCTGGCACGCCTATTCGCTCCGAGTTCGATCTCGCAGCCCAGTGGGACCAGCGCCCGGTGGCAATGATCACCGGAACCAATGGAAAGACCACCGTCACCTCACTTGTGACCGAGATGCTCGTTCGCTCTGGTATCAAAGCCGTGGCGGCTGGCAACGTCGAGGTTCCGCTGGTGGCGGCCATAGATGATCAAGAAGTTGAAGTATTCGTAGTCGAGGCATCGTCTTTTCGACTCACGTTCTCAACCTGCCATCAGCCGGTTTCAGCGTGTTGGCTGAACTTTGCACCGGATCATCTCGACGTACACGAGGACCTAAACGCTTACGAGGCCGCTAAGGCAAACATCTGGCTCAACCACGACAAGGGAGGTGTAGCGGTAGTCAATGCGGACGACGAGGTTGTGAATCGATGGGCCCCCAAGGACGAAAGGGTTCAAAGGTTCAGCATCGAAACCGATGCGGATTGGTGTGTTGCACAAGGGCGACTAGTTGGCCCAGATGGCCTTGACCTATTGGGCGTGGATGACCTGGCGCGCTCAATGCCCCACGACATCTCCAATGCTCTGGCCGCTAGCGCGACCGCGCTCGCAGCGGGCGCTTCGCTGGAAGGAATTCGCAGCGTATTGCGAAATTTTCAGAGCCTCCCCCATCGAGTGGAGCTGATAGGCGAGGCTAGTGGAGTGCGCTGGTACGACGACTCAAAGGCAACGGCTCCTCACGCCACCATCGCAGCTCTTAGATCTTTTGATTCAGCGGTGTTGATCGCCGGTGGCAAGAACAAGGGCCTCGATCTCACGGAGTTGTCGGTACTGGTTCCTCATCTACGTG
Organism: Acidimicrobiales bacterium; assembly: GCA_020439605.1. Classification (GTDB taxonomy): domain Bacteria; phylum Actinomycetota; class Acidimicrobiia; order Acidimicrobiales; family Iamiaceae; genus Aquihabitans. Next base: position 3,238 of record JAGQSI010000074.1, read on the forward strand.
CGGTGGTTGCCATCGGTGATTCGTCACAGGAAGTGGCGCAGGCATTTGATGGACGGATAGAGGTCGCTGTCGCAGGGTCCATGGACGATGCGGTGAAGGCGGCAGCTGCCCTGGCCCAACCCGGAGACAGCGTTGTGCTATCGCCGGCATGTGCATCATTTGACTGGTACAGCAGTTACGCCGAGCGTGGCGACGATTTTCAGAGATCTGTAAGAGAACTCATCGGGGCGGCCAAATGACCACTATCACCTCTCATCCTTCCCTTCGTGGGAGGGCTCCGGATGCGGCTTCGAGTGAGATCCGAGTTGGGCGGCGTTTCGCCATCGTCGGCGAATCCACTACCACTTTTTGGATTCTGGCCATTTTGGTTGGAGTGCTGAACCTTTTCGGTCTGGTCATGGTCATGAGCGCCGGATCTGTCGATTCAGTCCGAAACTCAGACGCGCCCTGGTCCTATTTCCAGAAACAGTTGATGTGGACAGCTCTCGGCGTAGTTGCGCTGCTGGGTGCCTTGTCGGTGTCAGTACATTTCTGGCGGCGCTTTGCGAAGATTGCGATGCTCGGGTCCATTGGTTTGTTGATCCTGGTCAAGGTGCCCGGGGTTGGTATCACCCGAAACGGCGCAACCCGTTGGCTGGGTGCTGGTCCGTTGCAGTTCCAGCCATCAGAACTGGTCAAGCTGGCGCTCTTGTTGTTTGTGGCAGATCTCATGGATCGACGATCCGAACACATCGATAACTGGCGTCTGGTACTGGCACCTGTCACCGGTTATCTGGTCGTGGTGGCCGGATTGATCATGTTGCAGCCCAACCTGGGCACCACAATCATCATTGCCTCGATAGTTCTGATGATGTTGTTCATCGGTGGTGCACGGCTGATGCCATTGGCAGCAATCGCAGCGATAGGGACTGCTATTGCAGCGAGCTTCATAGCGTTCGCGGATTTTCGCCGCAACAGGTTTCTCAGCTTCCTCAATCCATGGGCGGATCCGTTCAAGAACGGGCTACAAAACGTTCAGAGCCTTGTTGGTATGGCCAATGGCGGGATCTTGGGCAAAGGCCTTGGACGTTCCACCGCCAAGTGGGGCTTCTTACCATTTGCCCACACGGATTTCATATTCGCGGTTATCGCGGAAGAGTTCGGGCTTCTTGGGGCCATGACCATCGTGGCGCTGTTCGTGTCTCTCGGAGTTACTGGTTGGATCGTCGCGTTGCGCGCAGCTGACCGCTTCTCGATGCTGGTTGCCACCGGTATCACTACATGGCTGCTGGTTCAGGCGCTCATGAACATCGGTGCTGCCACCGGTGCAATGCCAATCACCGGTGTTCCACTTCCGTTCATCTCGTTTGGTGGTTCATCGCAGCTCATCAGCCTCGCAGCCACTGGCATCTTGTTGAACGTTGCTCGTCACCCCTCACCAGATCCGCTGCGGGTCCGTTTGACGCGCACCAAGAAGCCATGACGGAGCCAACCTGGGCAATCGTCGCTGGAGGCGGCACCGCCGGGCACCTCCTGCCCGGAATCGCAGTAGCCAGAGCGTTGGTGGACGCCGGTCACGATCCGTCCACGATCCACTTCGTAGGGGCAGAGCGTGGGCCCGAGTCAAAGCTGGTTCCCGAGGCTGGATTCAGCGTCGAGGTACTTCCGGGTCGTGGCATTCAACGTCGAATCGCCATCTCCAACTTTGCGGCAATCTTGGACCTTTTCAAGGCTCTGTGGCGTGGAATCAAGATCGTGCGCAATCGTCGCCCAGCGGTAGTGGTGGTGCTGGGCGGATATGCATCGTTTGCCTGCGGGGTTGGTGCAGTGGTGAGCAGGGTGCCGCTGGTGCTGCTCGAACAGAACAAGAAGGCTGGAGCGGTCAACCGTCTGCTACGTCGCTTTGCCACGGCGTGCGCAGTCTCCTTTGAGGACACGGACCTTCCCCGCTCCACGGTGACCGGCAACCCGCTTCGTCCCGAGATTCGTGAACGGGCAACAAATCCGGACAAGGCAAAGGCTCGTGAGGAACTTGGCCTGTCTCCGGATCGCACTGTGATTGCGGTGTTCTCTGGTTCGCTCGGGTCTCGGCGTATCAACGATGCGGTGCGGGGCTTGGCGCAACGCTGGGAGCACAGAAGCGACCTTGCGATCCGTCACGTCATCGGCCGTAACGGCTTTTCGGGGGGAGTAACCGACCCACCTGAGATCGCGTCTGGCGGACTCGAATATCAAATGGTTCCCTACGAGGACAGAATGCATCTGCTGTTGGACGCCTCCGACCTTGGCGTCACTCGCTCAGGCGGAGCGGTCTTTGAGCTCATGGCCTTTGGTGTGCCAGCCGTTCTGGTGCCGTTACCCATCGCTACCAGAGACCATCAGATGGCCAATGCCCAGGCCGTGGCAAAGCTTGGGGGAGCAGTGGTGGTAGTGGACTCAGAGCTAGATACGGATCGTCTTGAGGCAGAGCTGGATAAACTCCTGGAGGACCGCGCCCTGCTCGCATCGATGGGTCAAGCCATGCGAAGCGGTGCAAGTGTCGACGCTGCCGAGCGAGCAGCGGCAGTAGTGGAGCAAGCAGCGCGTGACTGAAAACAGAATTGATCTGGCAACACCCCACAAGATCCACCTGGTTGGGGTAGGCGGCGCTGGGATCAGTGCCATCGGGATCATCCTGGCAACCATGGGCCACGAGGTGAGTGGCGTGGATCTAAACGAGACACCCGCTTGGTCCTCGCTAATGGCGGCGGGAGTGAAAGTAGCTGTGGCTGACTCGGGGGATCTCTTCGGAGGAAGCGATGCCACAAACGCTGAAGTTGTGGCTCACTCAACCGCATTCATACCCACAGATCGCCAAAGGGCAAACCTTGAGAACCAAGGGGTCCAGGTACTCAACCGTGCCGAGATATTGGCTCTGATCTGCGCCCAGAAACGCACGATCGCGGTTTCTGGAACTCACGGCAAGACCAGCACCACCGCGATGTTGGCCACTCTTCTGGAAGGGGTTGGGGCCCAACCATCGTTTCTAGTTGGAGCATTACCGCTCGGGTTGGGGCGAGCCGCTAGCTGGGGAGGATCTGGCCCCTTTGTGGTTGAGGCCGATGAGAGCGATGGAAGTTTTTTGAGTCTCGGCGCAGATGTAGCCATCGTCAACAACATCGATGCAGACCACATGGATTACTGGCAATCGATGGAACGCCTTGAGGCAGCATTCGACCAGTTCGTAGCTGACGCACACGAGGCCGTGGTGTGCATCGATGACACCAAACGTGATGCGGTGGCGGAAGAACGGGCGTTGAGAGTTGCGCGCAAACATGGAGCACTGAGCGTTGGCGAATCTCAAGAAGCTCGCCTGAGGGTCCACAACGTGGCGGTCAACCGTTTGGAAACCACGTTCGGGTTGAGTTTCGACGGCACCGAGATAGGGCCGGTGAAGGTAGCCACCCCGGGGCGTCACAATGCTCGAAACGCAGCGGTAGCTATCGCTGTTGCTATCGAATCTGGAATCTCACCGAGCGATGCTGTTGGAGCCATAGCTGCATATCGTGGGTCCTCCCGGCGATTTGAGGTGGTTGGTGAGTTCAACGGCGCCACCGTTGTGGACGACTATGCCCATAACCCCGGCAAGGTCAGATCGGTGCTCAGCGCTGCCAAAGAGGCCGGATGGGACCGCGTGGTGGTGTTGTTCCAACCTCATCGCTACAGCCGCACCAAGAACCAGGCTCGTGAGTTTGGCGAAGCTCTTGCGCTGGCGGACGTTGTTGGTGTGAGCGAGATCTATGCCGCGGGTGAAGCTCCTATCGAGGGGGTGAGCGCAGAGATGTTGATAGCTGCCACCTTGGACGAACGTCCCTCAGCCATTGCCGAATGGCTACCCACCCTCGACGACGCCGAGAACTGGATCCGTTCGCAAGCCCGTCCGGGAGATCTGGTTCTCACGGTTGGTGCCGGAGATATCTGGCGTGTTGGCCGCTCGATAGTTGACTCGCCAGATGCATAGCGCAGAGCTTGGCGACTTCATCTCAGCTTTGGAGGCAGAACTCGGCGACAGCGTGTCTCGTGATGTCATGTTGGGTCCCTACACCACCTATGGGGTAGGAGGTCCAGCCGCGGTGTTCCTTACCGCAAACAGTGCCGAGGACCTGTTGAGGGCGGCTCGTATACGCGCAGGGACCACAGTGCCGGTCCTGACAATTGGCCTCGGCTCCAATCTGCTCATCTCCGATCAGGGTTTTGAGGGGCTTGTGGTTCTCATGGGCTCAGCGTTTTCTGAGGTCGTAATAGAAGGCACCAAGGTTCATGCCGGGGCCGGCGCGAAGCTGCCGGTGGTTGCTCGCCAGAGTGCAGCAGCGGGGCTCACGGGTTTCGAATGGGCGTCGGGGATTCCAGGAACAATCGGCGGCGCCGTTCGAATGAACGCTGGTGTGCACGAGGCCGATATGTCCACTGTGCTTGAGAGGGTCCGCGTAATAGACCTAGCCACAGGCGACGATGGAGTCATGGGGCCATCAAGCCTTGAGCTCGACTACAGGCATTCATCGCTTGGTCCAAGCCAGGTGGTGGTTTGGGCTGAGCTGTCTCTGCAACCAGGAGATCCTGAGGTTTCGCGCGCTGCGATCAAGGAGAAGACACAGTGGCGACGAGACAACCAACCAGGTGGTCGCAATGCTGGTTCTGTCTTTGCCAACCCTGAGGGTCACTCAGCAGGACGTCTTATCGACGAGGTCGGCCTAAAGGGCTTGCGAGTGGGAAGCGCCGAGGTGTCGCCGAAGCACGCGAATTTCATAGTGGTAGACCAAAACGGTTCGGCACAGGACGTATGGCAACTAATGGTCGAGATCCGCCAAAGGGTCTTTGATGCCACCTCGATTGTGCTTCAACCCGAGAACAAGCTCATCGCCTTGGCGCCACTGCCGGATCCTTCGGGAGCGGACAACCGATGAATCGGGGAGCTGCGCTCGCTCAACAGGGCACGGCAAGCAGCCCACTGATTGACCCTCGGTTGCAGGAGCGCCGCATCGAGGTGGCCAAAGAACAAGAGCACAGGCGGAACCGTCGGCTTTTGCTGGTTGGCGTTATTGCCCTGCTGCTAGCTGCGGCAGTTGGAGTTACCCGCTCTCCGGTTCTCGATGTTGATCAGATCATGGTCACGGGGACCTCGAAGGCTCGACAAGACGAGGTGAGGGCAGCTACGGCCATCGCGCTGGGTTCCGCTATGACAGACGCCAATCTCTCCACCATCGAAGCCAAGGTAGAGAAACTTCCGTGGGTCAAGACGGCCAAGGCAAA
>JAGQSI010000075.1 GCA_020439605.1 Acidimicrobiales bacterium
GTTGCATCATCACCTGTTTGAAGGTTTGAGCCGCGATACGACCCAAGGTTGCCTGATCTGGAGTGACGTCCAGCTCGGGACCGAAGGGCTCGCCGTCCTCGTCGAGTTCTTGGGCGGTTACGCGCATCTCGCCGGTGATCGGATCCATGGTGACCCATGCGTACTCGTAGGAGCCGGGCATGCGCTTGTAGGCGGTTTCGAGGGCATCTGCGAGAGCGCCCATGAGCACCTCTGGAGCCATGCCTTTTTCAGCGGCAAGAGTACGGATCGCCTCCATACGTTCTTCGTTCATGACCTAGCTGCCTTCTTCTTCTGGGCGGACGGGGACGTGGAGCGGGTTGAGGGCTTGGGAGCCGGCCCCCACTCAAAAACGGTGCGGGCACGCTCAATGTCTTCGAGTACGACAGTTCGAGGCTCGTTGCTCGAATCTGTTGTCACGCTGAGCACGCTGCCATCAAAGCCTGTAAGGGTGCCTTTGATCCTGCGGTCGCCTTCCACCCCGGCACGGAGCTTCAACGCAACCAGAGACCCAACTGCACCCTGGAAATGTTCTGGACGACGCAGATTTCGTTCCAAGCCGGGGCTTGACACCTCAAGGGTGTACTGACCGGCGATTGGATCCTCTTCGTCAAGCGCGTGAGAGATTGACCTTGTCACTTTGGTGATCAGTTCCACGTCCACCCCATCTTGATGGGTGATCGTGACCCGCAAAGTCCCACCTGTGTATTCCAGGTCGTAGAGATCTGCGCCAGCAGCTTCCACAAGTGGCACGATCAGTTCACGTGTTCTACTAGTTGTGTCCATCTGTGCCTCCTTCCTTCTAGCCGCAGGTTGCCCGACGCCAAACAGTGCCAATACAAACAAGAAGCGTGGGCCCAGGCCCACGCCTTGTGGCCCGAAGGCCTACGGTTTTGAGCATAGCCGATTGGGGCAGGCCTCGTCAGGCCGAGCCATGACCCAGGTCACAGATGTGCCCAAACTTCAGCGCTCAAGAATCGAAAAGCTGGCTGGATGAGAGCGGTTCGGAGGTGGCGATTAGCCGGTTCCGAACCGCTCAGCTCGAACCGCTCAGCTCGAACCGCTGGGCCGAACCGCTGGGCCGAACCACTGAGCTCGGCCTCGGCGCTGCTGCCAGGGATCAGTAGGCGCGAGCCACTACGGCCACGACACCCGACTCTGTCTCCGAGGCGGGCACCTGACCATCCGCGCTTTGCAAGCACCTCACTGTGATCGCATCCTCGGCAAGTTTTGCTTCGCCTTCTTCACCCAGAGTTGCCCATGGGATCCGTGCAAAGCCCTGCTGTGCCGCCTCTCTGGCCTCTTCGATCGTGGAGACATCAAAGGTGTTGGTGTCACGGCGCTCACTTGCTTCAGCTAGCAGGTCTGACTGAATCAGCTCGAGCAACATCTCGACACGATGTCCTACCTCTGCGATAGGAACTTGACGTTTCTCGGCTAGGTCACGACGGACAATGGTGACCTCCCCATTGGCCAAGTCCCTTGGACCGACCTCCACCCGCACAGGCACACCTTTGAGTTCCCAGTCGATCGAGCGTCGCCCGAAGGAAGTATCGGTGCGTCCATCCAGCTTGGCGCGCACACCTGCCGCTTGAAGTTCCGAGACAAGACGTGCCGCGGCTTCGCCGGCCCCATCGCCGTCCTTGATGACCATGACCACGACTTGAGTGGCCGCCAAACGAGGTGGCACACGTAGTCCGGTGTCGTCGCCGTGGCACATGATGAGCCCACCCATCATGCGCGTCGAGACCCCCCAACTCGTGGTCCAAGCCGTTTGCTGCTCCCCCGAAGTGTCCTGGAAGGAAATGTCGAAAACCTTGGCGAAGTTCTGACCGAGTTCATGGCTAGTGCCCATTTGAAGGGCCTTGCCGTCTCGCATCATTGCCTCGCATGCGAGGGTGTTTATTGCTCCGGCGAAACGCTCCTGTCGCGTCTTGCGCCCGATCAGTACCGGTATGGCCAACACGTCAACCATGAACGCCCTGTACACGTCGTGAAGGATCTGCAATGCGTATGCGCTGGCATCTGCCTCGGTTGCATGTGCGGTGTGGCCTTCTTGCCAGAGGAACTCGCTCGTACGCAAGAAAATGCGGGTACGTAGTTCCCAGCGCACAACGTTGGCCCATTGGTTGAGCAGTAACGGAAGGTCTCGGTGGCTTTGCACCCACTTGGACATGTACTCGCCGATCACGGTCTCACTCGTTGGGCGAACCACTACTGGTTCTTCGAGTTCCTTGCCACCTGCATGGGTGACCACGGCCAACTCGGGGCTGAAACCCTCAACATGCTCAGCTTCTCTGGTCAGGTAACTCTGAGGGATGAACAAGGGAAAGTAGGCATTCTCAGCGCCGGCAGCCTTGATGCGTTGGTCAACTTCGGCCTGCATACGTTCCCACAACGAGTACCCATAGGGCCGGATGACCATGGTGCCGCGCACCGGCCCGTTGTCGGCTAGCTCCGCCTTGGCCAAGATGTCTTGGTACCAGCGGGGGAAATCTTCGCTCTGGGGAGTGAGCACGGGTGCTTTGGCCATAGCGAGCGATGGTACCGGGCACGACCTTGTCCCCCAATGGTCCTGATCCATAAAGCTCCACGAAACGCCACAAAAGTTGCATCGCCTTGATCTGCTGGCATGCTGAACTCATGGAGATCGAGGTGACACGCGAAGACCTTGGAGACCACGGTCGATACCACCTGCTCGTGGATGGCGAGGAGAAGGGCGAACTCGACTATCGAATGGTCGATGGGCTTCGGGTGATGTTCCATACCGGGGTTCGAGAGGAACTCGAAGGCCGGGGCCTAGGGGGCACTCTCGCCCGGCATGCTTTGGATGATGCCCGAGAGGACGGCGTGCTAGTTGTCCCCCAATGCCCGTTCATCGCCCGATACATCGAGATCAAAACCAAGTATCAGGACCTATTGGCCAACGCTGGATAGAGATCCGCGATACTTGAACGATGGCTCCCGACGCTGGCCAAGAAAGCACCGAGACACCCATAGACCACGACGGCCTATTTGGAGACCTTGACGGCGATGGGCGCATCGACGCCCACGAACGCTTTGAGTTGCTGCGCGATGCTGCGATTCAGGCCGAATTCGACACTGGGATTCGCGAAGAAACTGAGGCTGCCGCCAAGCGTCATGTCCTCATGCGCATTGGCACGATCGTGGTCGGTTTCATTGTCTTGATCGCCGGGCTCGCGATGTTGGTGCTGCCCGGTCAGGGAATCATCACGGTGATCATTGGCCTGACGATCTTGGCAAGAGAACTCCCGTGGGCCGAGCGCATGTTGGAGTACGCGAAGCGCAAAGCCAAGGTGGACGAACTCAAACAGCAGCCGGTATGGGTCAAGGCAGTTGCGTGGGGTTTCACCGTTGTAGCCATTGCGGTATCGGCTTGGTACATGTTCATCGCAGACCCGAAACCGGCTCTGGCTGAGATACTTCCCTGGAACTGGTAGCGGTGCTAGTGCTCTGCGAGGTGTTTGCGGATCAGATCCACACGTTGCTCTGATCGGTTCACGTCTTCACCTTGGACATCTAGCAGTTCGGCCCGATCTGCTTCTGCGACAGCTGCTGCGCCAGCATCTGCATGGGTGAGAGCGCCGTCCACGCCTTCTTCGGCGATCATGTCCGCCCATCGAACCAGTTCTTTGACCATGTCTTTTTCGGCCACAACCGCAACTACCTGTCCTTTGACGAACAGATGGCCCTTCTGTCGCCCAGCCGCAATACCAAGGTCAGCGTCTCGCGCTTCTCCTGGCCCGTTGACCACACAGCCCATGACCGCTACCTGGATCGGTATCTCCATGTCCTCGAGGGCTGCTTGGGCATCGCTGGCAACCTGGATCACGTCCACCTCGGCGCGTCCACATGAAGGACATGCAATCAGATCCAGGCCCTTACGTTCCCTGAGTCCCATGGCCTCTAGCAGCACACGCCCTGCTTTGGCCTCCTCAACCGGGTCCGCGGTGAGCGAGTAGCGAATGGTGTCTCCAATGCCTTCGGCCAACAAAGCCGCAATGCCCGCAGTTGCTTTGACGGTGCCTGCAGGTGGAGGTCCGGCCTCGGTCACTCCTAGATGCAACGGATGGTCCGTCACTTCCGAAAGCTGCCGGTAGGCCTCCACCATGAGCGGCACACTCGACGCTTTGACCGAGATCTTGACCTGATCGAAACCAACTTCTTCGAAATAGGCCAACTCCATCTGAGCGGATTCGACCATGGCCTCGGGAGTTACCCGTCCGCCGTATTTCACATAGAGCCGTTCGTCGAGCGAGCCGCCATTGACCCCAATCCTGATGGGCACGCCACGGTCCTTGGCCTCGGATGCGATCAGTTTGATGTGTTCTGGTCTACGGATGTTTCCGGGGTTGAGCCGTAGTCCGTGTACGCCGGCATCGAGCGCTGCGAGTGCCATGCGATAGTTGTTGTGAACGTCTGCGATCACCGGCACCGGAGAACGAGGAATGATCCTCGCGAGTCCCTCGGCAGCAGAGGCGTCGTTGCAGGTACAGCGAACAATGTCCGCTCCAGCGCCGAACAGTGAGTAGATCTGTTGGAGGGTTCCTTCGACGTCCGCTGTCTTGGTGGTGGTCATCGACTGGATGGACACCGGAGCGTCTCCGCCCACAGATACCGGATTGGAGCGGTGCGCCAGAGTGATCTTGCGAGTTGGCCGGCGCGTGGCGATCGAGATTGAGCCGTCGTCCATATCAGCCTCCGATTGGATTGACGATGTCTAGGTAAAGACTCGTCACGAAAATCAGTCCAAGCAAAACGACCACGCCGTAGGTGAGCGGCAACAGTCGGCTCACGTCAGCAAAGTATCGACGCGATCCGTACTTGAGACGCAACTCCTGGGCCTTTTCGTAGACCGCGATCGAGACATGGCCGCCATCGAATGGCAGCAGCGGTACAAGGTTGAAGATCCCGATGAAGATGTTGATGAGAGCAAACAGCCCGATGAGCGCCCCGGGGTCCACTCCCCCTACATCAGAACCGATCCGCACCAGTCCATAGATGGAAAGGATCCGGTTCTCGCCGCTGTCCGAACTAGAACTCGCGACCACTGTGGCCTTGCACGGGTCTGTTTCTTCAACTTCTTGGACCTGTTGACGGGTGTCGCGGTCATCTTGGGCGTTGCCGACTTGAGAGGCGAAGTCCCCGATACCCGAGGGACTGAAGAAGCTGCCGAGCCCTTTGAGCGACATCCACATGATGTCCACGAACTGCTTGGGCGTCTGCCAGATGGCCTCGAGCGGGTTCATCCGTTCATTGCCCATCGGGGTGAGCGCTACGCCGATTCCACAGCTCTCGAAGCCTTCATAGGTGTAGGCGCGCAGCTCGACTGTCTTTGTGAGTTCCTTGCCGTCTCGCAAGATCACCATCTCGACGGACTCGCCCCGGTACGGACGCAGGGTCCGGCTGAGATCACGGGTGCCAGAGATTGATTGGCCTTCGATCTCAAGAACCTTGTCCCCTGCCAATAGCCCGGCCTCATCTCCCCCGCTACCGGGAAAAACCTCCTCGAACACTGCGGGACGCTCGCCCACATCTGCGGTGAGCGACTGGGCCGGCTGACCAATAACAGCCAACGCAATGAAGATCAGTACCAGCGCCAACATGAAATGCATGGCTGAACCCGCAACTGCTACCCCTACGCGAGCCCAGAAGGACTGCTGGCGGTAGGTCCTCGCCTCCAATGCTGGGTCCACCTCATCGAGGTTGACCATTCCGGGGATCTTGACATATGCGCCTGCGGGAATGAGCTTGATCCCGTACTCGGTCTCACCTTTCTTGGTTGACCACAGTTTGGGTCCGAAGCCCAAGAAGAACTCTGTGACCTGCATCCCGCCACGCTTGGCCATGATGTAGTGACCGAATTCGTGCAGGGTGATCATGACCATGATGGCGATAACCACCACAAGGGTCCACGGGTTGGTGATCCCGAGCGCTACGAGCGCTGCGATAAGCAGCCCCAAACGCCACCAGGCACCAGATGGCTCGTCGTCTGCACCAAAGCTCGAGGTGGAGACCGACGATGCCAGCTTTGTTGCCGTGCCACCTTCTGGCCGCGGTGGAGCCGCCACAGGCTCTGTGCTGTTGGTCGCCTCGGTAGAGCTGTCGGCGTCTTGGGGGCTGTCTGGTTCTGAACCGGTGGTCATCGATCGTCCTGGGGGCGTGCAGAATCAGACATAACGCTACGGGCTACAGCACGCGCTTTGCGGTCGGCCTCGATGACATCTTGCACATCATTGGCCGCAGCGTCATCAAAACGGTCCAGAACCGCTGCGCAAACCGCCGCAATATCGACCCAGGAGATCTGTGCGTTGAGGAACGCCTCGACCGCTTGCTCGTTGGCAGCGTTGAGCCATGCGGGTGCAAGTCCACCGTGGCGTCCAGCCTGATAGGCCAAGGACAGACACGGGAAGGCTTCAAGGTCTGGAGGTTCGAAGTCCAGTCTGGAAAGGGTCCTCCAGTCGATGGCACCGAAGGCTGCGGCGCCACGATCTGGCCAGGCCAACGCGTATCCGATGGGCAGGCGCATGTCTGGCATGGAAAGCTGCGCAATGGTGGAGCCATCGGTGTAGGTGACCATGGAGTGCACTACCGATTGAGGGTGCACAACCACATCTATCTCGTCGAAACCAATCCCCACCCCATCTGGGCCGGCGGGAGCACCGAATAGTTCGTGGGCCTCGATCACCTCGAGGCCTTTGTTCATCAACGTGGACGAGTCGATGGTGATCTTGGGACCCATTGACCATGTGGGATGAGCCAACGCATCCTCGATGGTTACCGACGCAAGCTCTGTGGCGCTACGTCCACGAAAGGGCCCTCCGCTAGCGGTGAGCACAAGTGCAGCTACACGAGAAGGACCAGACTCGTCTCGAGAGCGAAGACACTGATGAATAGCTCCGTGTTCGCTGTCCACCGGGACGAGTTCTGCCCCTGGTGTACGGCGCGCCCGCTGAACAACCGGCCCGCCAGCGATGAGTGATTCCTTGTTGGCCAAAGCGAGACGCTTGCCCGCGTTGAGCGTGGCGAGGGTGACCTCAAGGCCAGCAAATCCCACAACCCCGTTGACACACACATCGGCGGCTTCACCCAGCGAGGCCAGACCATCGGTACCGCTACGAATCTCGACCCCGTACCCGCTCAGGCGCTCCTGGGCTTCTGGGTAACAGGTCTCGTCCGAAATGGCGACCACAGCGGGACGTAGCGTTCTTACCTGATCCACCAACGGATCAAGGTTTCGACCGCTTGCTCCAATTGCGACTATCTCCCAGCGCTCTGGTTCTGCCGCAACTACATCGATTGTCTGGGTGCCGATGGATCCGGTGGATCCGGCAAGTGAAACTGTGGTCAACTGCCGAGGGCGAGGGTTAGCCAAAGGATCATTGGCATCACGAACAACATGGCATCCACGCGATCGAGCATGCCGCCATGGCCCGGCAACAAGGTGCCCATGTCCTTCACGCCGAGATCACGTTTGAGAATGGACTGGCAGAGATCTCCGAGTGGAGCAGCAACGGCCGCACCGATGCCCAGCACCAACGCTGCGCCCATCCCACCCCATGGCCCGAGCCCGCCAACGACCGCGAAGATCGTTACGAGCAAAGCGCAGCCCATACCGGCAAAGAGACCTTCGATGGTCTTGTTGGGGCTAGCGGAACTGAGCGGACGATGACCAATTGCCTGACCGATGAAAAGTCCACCAACGTCGTAGCCAACCGTTGCCAAGATGGCCACGATGAACAGGCCTCGTCCTTCAGGCATCAACAACATTGCGGAAGCTGATGCACCAAGGCCACCGATCCAAAACACTCCGAGCAAAGTGGCGCCAGTGCCCTCGAGCACCCGAGGATCTTCTCCCCCACCACCTACTAGGTACCAGCACAGAACCGTTGCGATGGTCAAGAACCCAACAAGCGACACGGCGTCTAGGCCACGCCAGTAAACAGCGAGCGGCAGCGCCGCCACAGCAACGGTTCCAACAGCGGTAGCTGCTTCCCATCCAACCTGGCGAAGCGCACTGAAGTACTCGATTGCACACAGGACCAGCACTGCAGTAACCAGCACCGCAGCGAGGGCAGTGCCGAGTTTCAAGGTGACCAGAACAAGCAGGGCGAGCCCGGCACCAACAGCGATAGCGACAGGCATGTTGCGCCCGCCGTTGTCGGGGCGCTGAGGCGGGCCATAACCGCCACCTTCTCCCCCGCGTTGACCAGCGCCAACTACCTCGCCTGTTTGGGGCTCGTCCTCCCAGACCTCTTCGTCCTCCCAGACATCGTCATCGAATGCTTCATCTGACGCGCTCCAGTCATCTCCACCGATGTCCAAGCGGGGTCCGACACCTTGATCTGCCATTCGTTCCTCCACCCGTTCTTCCATATCGTCGAAACCGAAGTATTCCTCATGGCTGGGCTCGGCGTC
>JAGQSI010000076.1 GCA_020439605.1 Acidimicrobiales bacterium
GCTAACAGGGGTCGGCACGGTCCTGAAGAAGGCCGCCAACGCCTTGGCGTGGGCGGTGCGGGAGATGGAACGTCGCTATGACCTACTTGCGGAATGCGGCTTCCGAGACATCACTGGCTACAACTCCGCATATGACCGTGGGGATCTAGTCGATCCCAACGCTGAGCTGCTTGGCGACGACGCAGAATCGGTAAAGACCTATGAGCGAATGCCGTTCATCCTGGTGGTCATAGACGAGCTGGCGGACCTGATGATGGTTGCTGCTAGAGACGTTGAGGAATCCATTTGTCGCCTCGCCCAGATGGCGCGTGCAGTGGGTATCCACCTGGTTATCGCCACCCAGCGCCCCTCGGTAAACGTCATTACCGGACTCATCAAGGCCAACGTTCCGGCTCGTCTCGCCTTCGCTGTCTCTAGCGCTACAGATTCTCGAGTGATCCTCGATCAGGTTGGCGCAGAGAGACTGCTCGGTAAAGGTGACATGTTGTTGCTCGGCCCGTCATCCTCCATAGCGCAGCGTGTCCAAGGGTCGTGGGTCACCGAGGAAGAGGTCCGCAACATTGCGGCATTCTGGAAACGCCAGACACCCGAGATCACCTACGACACATCGGTGCAGGGCAGCGAGGAACAAGGTGGCGCAGCTGCGCTCTTTGGCGGTGGGGCCAGCGGATCTGGCGATGATGACGACGATCTGATGGCTCAAGCCGTGGAACTCGTGGTTCGTAGCCAGCTCGGCTCCACCTCGATGCTTCAACGCAAGCTAAAGGTTGGCTTTGCTCGCGCTGGGCGGATCATGGATCTGCTCGAAGAGCGCGGAATTGTTGGTCCGTCCACGGGATCAAAGGCTCGTGAGGTTTTGATGACACCCGAGGAGCTCGATGCTGGAGTATTGCCTGGCTCTGGCGGTGGGGCACAAGGCGACAACGACGGCGACGGCGATCCCTACGGTCTGCCTGTTGCCAATCCTGATGATCCAGCAGGGCCAATAATCGACTAGCAGAACAAGGCTGCAGCCAAGGTGGTTAATTCTTGACCAACTTGGTAGGGTATTGGTCGATGCGCAAGCTCTTTACCTTTCCCAACCCGGTCAACGAGGTTTCTGCTCGCCTTGTAGCCGCTGGCGTAGTGCTGTTGACCCTACTGATCTTGCTCGGTGGCCAGACCTGGGCGATCGGCCTGTTGGCCTACGGCTTCTTGGCACGGGTTCTATCTGGACCAACTCTCAGCCCGCTCGGTCAGTTTGTTACCCGCGTCCTGACACCAGCCTTGCCGGCCCAACCAAAGATGGTTCCTGGACCACCAAAACGTTTTGCCCAAGGCGTTGGCGCCACGCTGAGCGTTGCGGCCGCTGTGGCCCATTTTGGTTTTGGGGCCACTGGAGTCGCACTCGTGTTGGTGGCGATGATCACGGTGGCAGCAACTCTTGAGTCGGTGTTTGCCTTCTGCTTGGGATGCGTCATGTTCTCGGGTCTGATGAAAATTGGTGTCGTACCCGAGTCTGTATGCGAAGAGTGCAATGACATCTGGTCACGTCTTGGTCGTTCTGATGACTCAGAACGTGAGCCGGTAGCCGTTTAGACGCTCAACGCAACACGAGCGATTCGCCAACGCGTCACAAGCGAGTCGCCAACGCGTCACAAGCGAATCAGCAGCGACTCACAAGCGATTCGCCAACGCGTCACAAGCGAGTCGCCAACGCGTCACAAGCGAATCAGCAGCGACTCACAAGCGAGTCAGCAGCGACTCAATCGGCAAATCACCAGAGGTCGACGAATCCGAGTTCGCCCGGCACGATTCTGCGTGGTTGGGGAATCTGTAGCTCGCAACGCGCTGTTGGCGAATCGAGGAGCTTCAAGATTCGCTCGATCAGTGCAGGATCATTGAGTCCATCTCCGCCCGCCAAGGAACGAGTGAGTCTGGTCATGGCTCTTGGCGTATCGGGATAGGTCTTGGAAAGTGTGGTTTCAAGAGCCAACTCGAAGCCTCTGGCTGCAGGGATATGCCCGGAGACGCAAACCAACAGATCTGCGGCGTTGGCGAACATTCGAGTGATGGCGCTTCGCTCTTCGATGCTGCACGAACCGGTGTTTGTCTCGTCATCGAGGTCGGCATCAACCAACGCCACCATCAGGCTGCTTGAGCGTCTCAGTACGTTGACTCCGTCGCTAACAGCCTGGGTGTCAACGAGCAACCAGTCGTCGCAGTGATCAAATCCTCCCACCATGCACACCCCGGGCTCCAGAGCGGACTTAGGGCTTTGACCCAACGGAATGGAATTCGGGCAACCACTACTTGTGAGTTCGCCAAATTGAATTATGGGTGGCCCATCTGGCTCCAGACCCATACTGTGTTTGAGCCAGCCATGGCGGGTCCCCTCGAACAGGGTTAGGCCAAGCGTCAGGCCTTTGGGGTGCAAGATCGAGGCGATCGCCATCACGGCTTGGGCTGAGAGATCCGATACGCCCATGACCACGATCAGCGGACACAACTGTTGAGCATGGCCGGGCTTCGCCTGTTTGGTTGCCTCGGGATGTGGGCAACCATGAAATGGCGTGAAGGCGCTAGAGTGTGGCTCATGTCCTCCCAAATCCAATGGCTGAGTACTGCCGGCGCTGCCAAGTATCTCGGGATCACTCCTCGTACTCTCTACCGGTTCATTGACGAAGGACAGATCGTGGGATACAGATTTGGGCGGGTCATCCGTCTCAAGCAACAAGACGTCGATGCATTCATCGAGTCGAGCCGGATCGAACCCGGCACCCTCGAACACCTCTATCCCGAGGTGATCGGATCTGGTGAGCGTCCCGCCGAGACATGATTCGCCAAGGTCCTGGCGCCACCGCCGCCGCCGCTTGACCATCACTGCTTTGCCACGGCGAAGTGAGCCACCGTTGAGTTCTTCGAGTTCAGTTAGTTGTTCTAACTGCATGTTTGTCCCACCCCTGAGTATTCTTATTGATCCGCTATCTCGTGCAGTTGCGACCGTATATGGCGCAGGCGATCATGGCTAGTGGTGCTACTCAACTGGCGCATCGTGAAAAATCGCCATTACCGCTTTGTCTGACAGCGATACGCTTGGACCACCGTCGCTAGAGGCCAGCCTTGACCACCACCCAAATCACTATTCACGTCCCCGGCAACCACCTGATGAGGCCGTTGCTTGGAGAGCGCGACGAGTTTCTGCGTCTGGTAGAGAACTCGTTTCCATCCACCTCTGTGCACGTGCGCGGAAACGAGATCACCGCCGAGGGAACCCAAGCCGATCGAGTGGGACAACTATTTGGTGAACTCATCACCATTCTCAAAGACGGCCAGGAGATAGACCGTGCACTTCTGGAGAGAACCATGGACATGGTCCTCGCAGACGAGAAGCCATCTGAGATCTTGACCGCCGAGGTGCTCAAGGCTGCCAAAGGCCGTCGGATCCGGCCGAAAACCGCGGGCCAAAAGCGTTACGTGGATGCCATCGCCAAGAACGTGATCACATTTGGGGTGGGGCCAGCAGGAACTGGCAAGAGCTGGCTGGCTGTGGCCATGGCGGTGTCTGCGCTGCAGAACAAAGAAGTGGATCGCATCATCCTCACGCGCCCAGCAGTGGAAGCAGGGGAGCGCCTGGGCTTTCTCCCCGGAGATCTGATGGCAAAAGTGGATCCTTACCTTCGTCCGTTGTATGACGCCCTGCACGACATGGTGGACACCGAGACCGCTCAGCGAATGGTGGAACGTGGCGTGGTAGAGGTAGCGCCGTTGGCGTTCATGCGCGGCCGCACGCTCAACAACAGTTTCATCATCTTGGACGAGGCCCAAAACACCACACCTGAGCAGATGAAAATGTTTCTGACCCGGATTGGTTTTGGTTCCAAGGCTGTCATTACCGGGGACCGTACTCAGGTGGATGTGCCCGGCGGACGGTCGGGTTTGGCGCACATGGAACGCATCCTCGGGGGTATCGAAGGGCTCGGTTTCGTTACGCTCACTGGCCGCGACGTGGTTCGACACCGTATCGTTCAACAGATTGTGGACGCCTACGAGCGAGATGCCGCCGACTCCTCTAGCGGTCGGGAGTCGAAATGATCCGCCCCAAGCCGCCGGTGGGGGCCAGAAGTAGACGCCAGGGCAACGAGGGAGACCTCGAGGTTTTCGTTGCTGATGAGCAAGAAGACCATCTCGTCGACGTGGTGCGCTGGGAGAAGCTTGCACGCTCGGTTCTTGAGCACGAAGGTGTGAGCGGCGATGCCGAGATGTCCTTGTTGTTCGTGGACGAAGCCACCATCGCAGAACTCAACGGTCAGTTCATGGGCCAACAAGGCCCCACCGACGTCTTGGCCTTCCCGATCGACGACGAAGATGTGTTGATCGGGCGTTCGCCAGACGGATCCACCTCAGGACCAGAGCGCGGCGCTTCGAGCGAGGTTCCGTTGCTGATCGGCGATGTGGTGATATGCCCCGCAGTGGCGCAACGAAATGCCCCTACTCACGCTGGAACCTATGACGACGAGTTGGCGCTTCTCATCGTCCACGGCATCTTGCACGTGCTCGGCCACGATCACGCCGAGCCAGAAGAAACTGCCGTAATGCAATCCAAAGAGCTCGAGCTTCTATCCCGCTTCTACAGAGGTGAACCTTGAGCGCTGGCGTGTTGGCCGTAACGGTCACCACCACCGATATATGGATGATGGTCGCGATCTGCGTCCTGTTGCTAATAGCGATCGGAACCGCCGTGGCCGAAACAGCCATTGTGCGTATCACAAGGCCAAAGGCCTCGGCGCTGAGCGATGAGGGCCGCTCGGGATCCTCACCCTTGCTGGAGTTGGTGGAATCTCCGGAACGGTGGATCAATTCTCTGCTGTTGGTGGCGCTGCTGTGCCAACTGGTTCAGGCCACGCTTACGGGAATCGTCGTAGGGCGAATTTTCGACAATTCCCCGCTGGCCATAGCCATTGCCACTGCGTTGAACGTAGCGATCGTGTTTGTTCTGGCTGAGGCAGCACCTAAGACATGGGCTCTGCAACACCCAGAGCGTGCCGCGCTGATCTCAGCGCGCCCCGTCAAACTATTCGTGGAGCTATGGCCACTGCGGATGGTTGCGCGAGGGCTGATCGGTGTCACCAATATTCTCCTGCCGGGCAAGGGTCTGAAAGAAGGCCCCTTCGTGTCGGAGGAGGAGCTTCTCGCGGTAGCCGCAGAGGCGGCAGAGTCAAACCAGATCGAGGCTTCAGAGCGCCAGTTGATCGAATCCATTATTGAATTCGGCGACACCGTCGTACGTGAGGTGATGGTTCCGAGGCCAGATATGGTCGTGGTCGAAAGCGACTTCCGTGCAGAAGATGTCATGGAAGTAGTGCTGCTCAACGGTTACAGCCGTCTACCCGTATTGGGCGAAGGTATCGATGACGTGATCGGGTTGGTGTTTGCCAAGGACCTGATGCGTGCAGAACGAGACGGTCGAGAAAATGAGCCGGTTGCCAACTTTGTGAGACCGGCCAAGGCGGTGCCTGAGACCAAACCGGTATCGGAACTGCTACGTGAGATGCAGGCCGACAAGTTCCATATGGCCATCGTGATCGACGAGTACGGCGGCACCGCTGGCGTGGTGACCTTGGAGGACCTCATCGAGGAACTGGTGGGAGAAATCGTCGATGAATTCGACACCGAAGACGCCAGGATCGAACCATTAGCAGGTGGAGGCGTTCAGGTAAATGGAAGCCTGAGCATCGACGACGCCAACGATCTGTTGCGAGTTGAGTTGCCGGAAGGTGATTACGACACGGTGAGCGGTTTGGTTCTGTCCTTGTTGAATCGTCTCGCTGTGGTGGGCGATGAGGTGGAGGTCCCTGGAGTAAGGCTGCGAGTAGAACGAGTTCAGGGCCGGCGCATCGTGCGAGTACGTATTGAAGAAAAAGAGACAGAGACCGAACCAGTTCCGAGCCTCGACAACCAAGAACGAGAAGCGAAATGAAGTCAGGCTTCGTCACCTTTGTCGGGCGGCCAAACGTCGGCAAGAGCACCTTGCTCAACCAGATTCTCGGCCAGAAGGTCACGATCGTCTCGGACAAACCTCAGACCACCAGAACCCAGGTCAGGGGAGTACTAACAACCCCAGACGCTCAGGTTGTGTTTGTGGATACGCCAGGGATTCACAAGCCCCGAACGCTGCTTGGAGAACGCCTCAATGACACAGCGGCGAGCTCCATCGGAGACGTTGATGTGGTCTGCTTGTTGGTGGATGCAACTCAACCGGTTGGGCGTGGAGATCAATGGGTTGGGTCCCGGATTCCGCGAGATGCGTTCATTGTTGTCAACAAGGTCGATATCGCTACGCCCACCCAGGTGCTCGACCAGCTCAAGGCCGCATCTGAACTAATTGATCGTGGAGAGGAGTACTTCCCGGTTTCGGCACGCACCGGAGAGGGGGTCTCGCAGCTTCTCGATGCTCTGATAGCCAGACTCCCAGAAGGTCCCAGTTACTACCCAGACGACATGGTCACAGACGTGCCAGAAGCGTTCTGGGTGGCAGAACTTGTCCGTGAGCAGTTGCTGGCAGTCACCCGGGACGAGGTGCCTCATTCGGTTGCAACCAGAGTCACAGAATGGGACTGGCCAAGAATTCGCGTCGAGATTCTCGTAGAGCGAGACTCGCAGAAGGGCATTGTGATCGGTCGCAAGGGTTCTGTGCTCAAAGAGGTGGGCACAAGAGTGCGTGAGCAACTCCCCAAAGGTGCCTACATAGAACTGTTTGTGAAGGTGGACAAGGACTGGCAGCGCCGCCCAAGGGCGCTCGAACGTTTGGGATATTGATGGCACGCACAGCTGGCACCGTGTTCATCTCTGGTGGGGGCAGTGGCATCGGATTGCAGCTATCGAGAATCGCTTTGGCCAGGGGCGCCGATCTCGCCGTTTTCGACCTTGCTATTGGTGAAGAAGTTCGAGATGAACTGAGCGCCTTGGCTGGAAACACCAACAGCCGTCCGCTGGGAGCGGATGCGGGGAACGCGTCCGGCTTGAAGATCTCTTTGCACGACGGGGTTGATGTTCGTGACCTAGACGCGCTGAGCACAGAGGTGAACAACGCTGTTGGGGCGATTGGCCCACCGACTCTGGCCATCAACAGCGCTGGCATCAGCACCAACCAGCTATTCGTGGAGTCGACCCTGGCGGACTTCGAACGCACCGTTGCGGTGAACCTGTTTGGCAGCCGGAACTTTGCCTTTGCGTTAGCGCCCCATATGCGGCCGGGTTCTCGACTTGGTCTGATCGCATCGTTGGCCGGCTTGACTGGCGGATACACCTACAGCGCCTACGCCTCATCGAAGGCTGGGGTGGTTGGACTTGGACGGGTACTGCGCCTCGAATGGGCCCAAGACGACATTGGTGTGTCTGTCATATGTCCCCCCGAGATCATGACGCCAATGGTCGAGCAGTACAACGACACCATGCATCCCGCTACAAGAGCACTGAAGGACGTGGCAGGAACTCTCGCCATAGACGAAGCCTGCGAAGAAATCATGGACCTGTTGGACAAGGGCAGGTTCATGGTCATACCGGGCAGAAAAGCCAGGCGTGCCGCCACGATGACGCGCTATTTGCCTGATGCGATTTCTACTCGAATGGCAGATCGGATCGTGCGACGAGCAATAGCGCGAGCAGAGGGTGCCAAAACCTGACAAGAATGCGGGGATGGCTGATACCTCGTCAATAACTGTCGGTGAACTGCTCGTACGCTGTCTGCAACTCGAAGGTGTGGACTTCATGTGCGGCATCGTGGACGGCGCACACATCCCATTTGTGAAACACACTGATGCTTACGGCATTCGCTATGTGAACACTCGCCATGAGGAAGGTGCGGTGCACATCGCTGAGGCCTACAGCCGCCTTTCGCACAAGCCTTCGGTGGTTATCGGCAATCCCGGCCCCGGCGCAGCGAACGCTCTAGCGGGGCTCACAAGCGCTCATGGCGAAGGCCACCCGGTGGTGACCATTGCCTGCACCCGTCGAGCCTCGGTCAACTCCCCAGATCGTGGTGGGGCCTGGCAGGCCACAGATCTCGTGGCGATGGCCAAACCGATAACGAAATATGCAGGGCTGATCTCACGTGCCGATCGAGTACCGGACATGGTGCGAGCTGCGTTTCGTGCTGCCACCGTCGGGCGCCACGGCCCGGCGTTCTTGGCGATTCCCGACGAGTTGCTCAATGAGACCATCGACCCGACGACGCTACGGCTGACGCCAGCGTCTCAGAACCGGGTTATTGATCTTGGCAGCGGGGATCCTCAATTGATCTCTCAGGCAGCAGAGCTACTTGCCAACTCGCAGCGCCCGTTCATCTTCGCCGGTAAAGGGGTGCTGTGGGCCAAGGCATCGGATGCTTTCATGGAGCTAGGAGATCATCTCGCCTCGCCAATGAGCACGACTCTCGGAGCGCGTGGAGCCGTTCCCGAAGACCACCCAAGG
>JAGQSI010000077.1 GCA_020439605.1 Acidimicrobiales bacterium
GAAAACCGGCGACTCGAGAGGGTCCGAGGGTTCGAATCCCTCCCGCTCCGCCAATAGGCTTTCTCGGGTCCACCGAGGCTCACGAAACCCAAGTGTTACGAGGGCTTAGCGCCCCAACCTCGTAGAGCTGGACCAGATCGCCGGTGGCCTCGTTCATCCTTCCCTCTGGCTTGCAGTCGGCCGATCGAAGGGCCTCGAACAGCGGTGGACCTTCCTCCAGCGCCATCTCCAGTTGAGCCATCGAGATGTTGTGGCGAAGCTTCCACGCGTCGTCAGCTAGCGGAGGCACCGAAGTTTGGCGCAGGGCTTCGTTCGCCTGGTCCTCGGTGACGACCCAGCTCACCCGTTCTCGTAGCGCAGCGCCGTCACCGCTTCAGCGCCATGGACAGTCTCAAACTCAGGCTCCGTCAAGAGCAGCTCGTCCAGGAACTCGCCCGACCACAACCGCGACACACGTCTTCGCAGACTCCACGGACCTTCTGGCCGTTCGAACACAGCCGATTCGGCCTACCAGGGCAAGTACTAGAACCTGTACATAAATACGGTAGAGTGTCTGTTATGCCTTCTGTTGTGCGTCCGACGAGCGAGGTGCGAGCTGAGTTGAGTCAGATCACGCGGCGCTTCGACGCGGGCGATGGCAAACCGGTGTTCTTTGGGTCTCATCGTCGTCCCCAGGCCGTGCTTGTTCCCTTTGCGACATGGGAGCGACTGCAAGCGGACGCCGAGGATGAGTCTGTCGACTCGACACGAAGCTCGACGGCCGCCAACCGATATGCATCCAACCGACCGTATGCTTCGCCTCCTTCAGACCTGTCGAGCCTTCGGGGCAAGCGAAGCGGTGTGGTCCGTCTTCCCAAGCATCTCGATTGGGGTCCAGGTCGGTCGTACCAGGTGGAAGATACCCGCCAACGCCGAGCGCTATATGAAGTCGTGCTCCAGGAGGCTGGAAGTCCTGCGGAGCTTGAGAAATACGTGAACGGGCACCTCCTCAGCCACGATTGGGAGCATCTGCGACTGCCATCGCGAGTTCGCGCCCTGTGGGAACAGCGGTTCCCTTCTCTGACTACGACGGCCTGATCGATGAACAACTCCAGGAGCGTGTAGCCACTGTCGCTCTCCTCAACCTTGCGCCGTACGGGTTCGTGCTGGCTGGTGGTCAATCACTCCAGGTCCATGGCGGCAATCGTCGACCCCGGCTTCGATCGCACCATGTTCCGTGAGGCACTAGAGGCCGTCGATCGCTTCGACGACGACGAGTTCTTGGTCTACGGCATCGATCTCACCGAAGTTGTCGATGTTCGTAGAGCAATGCATGACTGGGCAGGAGAGCTCCAATGACGATTGATCTCCGGGCATCTGAGCGCCGGACAATGTCAGTTAATGATTCCGGTTGATCATTCTCGACACCGTTGATGACCTGGCCTGGGGCCAATATGGATGAGGAATCCTTCCCGCTCCGCCAAGTCGGTCAGGTTGAACCCAGGTCATCGCAGAGGTGACCGGAGTTCCAACCTGACCGCTCTGTGCTATCAGCCACCCACGTCAGCGGCGTAGGACTCAAGCGCCTTGGTGATGGTGCGGTCAGCATTGGCCACCGCAGGGTCAACTGCTTTGCCATCGAGCAGAACCGTATCCATGGCCTTGGCGATCGCTGAGCGAACCTCGTCATAAGGTCCAATCACTGGGCCAAGGAAGTCCGAATCGACACCACTCATGACGTCGGTGGCCACCTTCTGCCAACGACCGCCGAGCGACTTGGACCAGGTCTCAGCCAGCTCTGGACTTTCGGCAACAGAAACCAGGTTCGGCACAGCTCCACCGTCTGTTGACATCATCATCTGGGCCTTGGGGCTGTTCAGGTACTTCATGAAGTCCCATGCAGCGGACTGCTGTTCGGCTGGAACGGTGTTCGAGATGTACCAGATCATGCCGCCAACCTGACCAAGGCCTGCTTCTTCCAAGCCGGGTAGCGGTCCTACACCAAGGTCAAGATCGAGCTTCATTCCATCTGGGATGTCAACGCCGAACTGCGCCTTTGCGTCGGCTGCCTTGATGGTTCCATCGATAATGCCCGCAATCGTGGTTGTACCGCTCGAGGATTCAATGACCATGGATGAGCTTTGGGTAGCCATTGCCAGAATGTGGTCGCTGTTGGTGGGGGCACTTGGAGTCACCTTCAAGATGCCTTCCTTCTCAGCATCACGAAGCTTGTTCAAAATGGTCTTTGTGGTTGGGTTGCCAAACTCTGACTCCGTTGGCAAACCTTCACCGCGACCGTTGTTGTTGTTGACGAGCGGCACCTGAGCACCGGAGAGCCACCACTCGAAGACCCATGGCTGTGCCTTGAGAACCACTGGGGCATCATTGACGCCGGCGGCCTTGATCTTGCGGCCCATCTCGATCATTTCATCGATGGTCTTCGGTGGGCTATCCGGATCGAGTCCAGCTGCTTCGAAGTGTGAGCGGTTGTAATAGACGAGTCCGGTCCCTGAGGTGAACCCAACCGGCCAGAGCTGATCATCTATCGAATAGCTCGTCTTCAAAATGGGCAGAATGTCATCGAAAATCTTCTTGGACTCCGGATCGGCGTCGTAGCAGGCCTGGGCCGGGAGGAACTGTCCTGAATCTGCGATATAACGAAGTTTCGTGTCGTCGGGCATCACGAGCGCTGGCAGCGAGCGATCAGGGAGAGCTTGGTCCATCTTGCTGTGGAGCTCGGTAACCGCGCTTCCCTGACTTTCCAGCTTCACGCGCACGTTCGGCTGAGAAGCCTCGTAATCCTTCACGATCTTTTCGAGGGTGCGTAGCTGCAAACCGTTGACGATGTGCCAAGCAGTGATCTCAATCGGCTTCTCGGCCTTGTCTACAAGGTCGACCGGACAGTCCGAGGTCCCACCAGTTTGCTCATTTGATGAGCCGCCACCACAAGATGTAGCCCCGATGGTCGCAACAGCGAGCACCACGGCGAGCAAGCGATTACGCATGTCGTTTCTCCGTTTCGATTCTGGGAAATGCAGGTTCATGGTCAGCCCTTCACGGATCCCGCGGTCAGGCCACGGACAATCTGCTTCTGGAACACCAGCAGCAGAATGAGGACGGGAAGAGCAGAGATAAGTGCAGCAGCAACACCTCGGTTCAGCTGCTCGGGGTTGGCAGTAGAAACTGCTCGTAGTGCGATCTGAACAGTATTCCAGCGCTGTTCGGTTGTTACCGCCCGCGGCCAGAGATAGGAATTCCAGGCGCCTAGAGCAGTGATCAGAATCAGCGACCCGACAATTGGTCTCACCACCGGTAGCGCTACTCGGCGTGCAAACGTGAAGTGGCTGAATCCATCGAGACGAGCGGCATCTCGAAGATCTGGCGGAACACCAATGAAAGCTTGTCGGAGAAGGAAAATCCCGAACGCAGAAGCCATCGATGGCACAGCCAGACCGGCCCACGAGTTGAGCCATCCAAGGTCACGGATGGTCTCGACATTGGCCACCAAGGTGACCTCGATCGGGAGCAACAAGGTGGCCAGCAAGAGAGCGAAAAGCACCCGTTTCAGGGGGAATTCCAGATATGCGAACGCGTAGGCGGCCATGACAGTGGTGAGTAGCTGACCTGCGGTGATCGCCACACACACGACAAGCGAAACCACCATGGAGCGCGGCAACTGGCCGTCGCTCCACACATCTTGGATAACCCCCCAGTCCGTCGCCACCGGATAGGGCGGCTGCCCTGCGTTCATATACCGGAACGGCTCAGAAATTGCCCGAACGATGGTCATCCACACCGGATAGAGCACGATCAGCGAAGTGGCGCTGAGCGCTATGTACCACGCCAAAAGGCGCATCACACTGCCACGGCGACGTTTCACTGACACGCTCGTCCCAGTTGCCGTAGTCGTCTCGGCTACCGCACTCGTCTCAGTCGCTTCAGTCGCCATAGTGAACCCGCTTGTTGAAGACGCCGAACTGGATCAGCGTCATTCCTAGCGTGAGAACAAACAGGCCGAGCGACATCACCGCTGCCTCACTGATGTGGCCGGGATCTTGACGTTCAAAGATCTTGAAGACGATGGTCTCGGTGCTTCCTGCTGGTCCACCAGCGGTGAGCAGATCGACCTGCGCAAATGTTTGGAAGGCACCAACTCCGAGAATCACTGTCAACACCAGAAGCGCCGGCGAAATCAGCGGAAGAATGATGCGAGTAATGCGCCGCCATGCGGAGAAGCCATCGATACGTGTGGCCTCCAAGATCTCGTCTGGTACAGCTTGCAGCGCAGCGAGACAGATCACGAACGTGACACCCATTGTCTGCCATATAGAGGTGAGCATGATTCCTCTAAGCGCCGTATCACTGTGAGCCACCGACAGAGCCCGCACGTCTCGGAAACGGCCGATCTCCGGGTTGATCAAGCCAAAGAACACCACAGATGCAACGGCCACCGACGTGGCAATGGTCGAACTGAAGATTGTCTGGAAGATTCTGATGCCACGAAGCTTGCGGTTTGCGAGAAGGGCCAGTGCGAGGCCAAGAAGCAGTCCCGCAGGAACAGTGACTATGACGACCTTGGTAGTTATCCAAAGTCCTTCCTTGAACTCATCACCGGTCAGGATGTCCATGATGTTGGACCATCCGACGTAGGTCTCGCCTGTGCCAAAACGGTTGGGCTTGACGAGTGAAAGTTCCACCAGCCGCACTAGTGGCTTGAACGCGAAAACCGCGAGGATGAGAAACGCGGGGAAGATGAGGGCATATCCCAGCAAGATGTCGCGTCCACGACGCCTGCGGGGCGCGTTTGTGGAGGCAGGACTCTTGCTCACGCAAGATCTCCCAGCGTAAAGAGCCGCTGTGTTGACGAGCTGTCGAACACATGGAGGTGTTGACGCTCGAACTTCAGGTTGATCTGAGCTCCCGGTGCGGGCTGATCGGCCGCAACCGACTGACGGATCACCAGATCATTTCCGTCTACGGCCACGACGACGTGTTGCTCATGGCCAAGTAGTTCCACCGAACGCACCGTGGCATCAATGTCGCCGGTTGGATCGATCTCCACATGTTCAGGGCGAATACCGATGGTGATCCCACTTGCCCCGCTAGCTAGATCCTCTTTGGTTGGGACATCGATCACAGACCCAGCAATTTTGATCGCAAGGCCACTGTCCCCACGCGAAAGCTCTGCCGGCAAGATATTCATTGGAGGCGACCCGATGAACTCAGCAACGAACAGGTTTGCCGGGCGGTCATATACCTCTTGAGGAGGCCCGACCTGCTGTAGTTTGCCCGCTGACATGATGGCCACCCGGGTTGCCATCGTCATTGCTTCAACCTGGTCATGGGTGACGTAGATGAAGGTTGATTCGAGGCGACGCCACAGCTCCACGAGTTCAACCCGGGTTTGGGTTCGGAGTTTGGCATCCAAGTTGGACAGCGGCTCGTCCATGAGAAACGCCCGCGGGTGGCGAACCATGGCACGTGCCAGGGCAACACGCTGGCGTTGCCCACCGCTCAGCTCGCCCGGCTTTTTGTCGAGCTGTTCGCTGAGACCCAGCAGGGCGGCTGCTTCTTCAACCTGGGTGCGCCGTTGCGCCGAGGTGGGGCGAGCTACCTTTTCACCGGTTACGACGTCACGTCGACGAGCCATGAGCGGCGCCTCGATATTCGCAGCAACGGTGAGGTTGGGATAGAGCGCGTAGCTCTGGAACACCATTGCGATATCTCGCTCGCTGGGATCGAGACCATTGACCACGTCATCGCCGATCGTGATGGTCCCAGACGTTGGCTCGTCCAGGCCGGCGATCATGCGAAGAGCCGTGGTCTTGCCGCAGCCCGAAGGCCCGAGCAGAACCAGAAACTCATGGTCGGCAATGTCGAGGTTGAGATCGTCAACAGCTACAGCGTTGCCAAAGCGCTTGGTTACTCCCTGGAGTTGAACCTGCGCCACGTTTGGGACCATACCAGAACTGGACTCTCAGGCAAGGATCCGAGGGAAAGCTCGGGCGAGCCGGCCGACACCGCAGGTCAACCTCGGGGCATGCCATTAGAGAAACGGCACAAGTTGGGAGGATCCCGGCAGACTTCTGGATCGCCCGTGTCGACTTCCTTACGCGGTTCTAATCGTCGCCATAGGTTTTATCGCTAGCCTCCTGTCGCTCGCCCTACCAGGGCCCCTGAACAGAACATTCGCTGGCAGGGACCGGGCTTGGCCGTAATCCCTAAGCAGAACCTTTGTCAGTCGTCAATCGGATCCGCTTGTCTAAAGATCACCGGCAGATCTTGGGTATCGGCAAGCAGCCGGATGACGTCGATGTGCTCGGTGGTGACTAAGTAGTACCAGGAGCACGGAAATCTGCTCACCCGCTGGGCTCGCAGTCCGGGCACATCACACAGTTCTCCAGCACGGGGCGAACCAGCACGGGGCATCTGGCCAATCAACTCAAGCGCTGAAAGCGCCGCTTCGAAGAAGCGTCCGCCGATGGCGTCGCCAGCGTTGCGGCGGTAGTAACGAGTGCGTTCGACCAAGTCGGCTTCGGCGAGCGGCCGAAGAAGCAGGGGTTGGTTCACACAGCATCACTCAGAGCACGCTCACGAATCTCAGTAAGCAACTCGGCCGTCACCAGCCGTCCGTCACCGGATGTGAGACCGTCCGCTATCAGATCGCGAAAGCGCTGAGCGGCCTGCGCCTCTTGATCTTGGCGGATCAGGCTTCGTATGTACTCGCTGGTGTTGCCGAAATGTCCACATCGCACGCGGTCGTCGATGTAGTCGCGCATCTCCGGGGGGAGGGCGAAGCTCATCGTGTTCTGACTCATAGGACCAGCGTGACGCGGTTAACAACAGTTGTCAACCGCGCTATCGAGGTCTAGCAACGATGGATTCATCATGAACGTCGTGATCGGCCGGATGGACACCAACGCAGACATCTTCAAGGCGATCCTCGACGACACAGCGTACGCCGAAGACCTCAAGCTCAATTACGGCCGAGACCTCTACCGCCAAATCCACGGCCAGAAGCAAGCCCTGAAGCGCGCTAGGAAAGCATGTACTAGCGTCTCTTGTATCGGCTGGCTAGGCGTAGACCCTACGGGCGGTTTAAAAGGCAAAAGAGGCGGAGACAGCGGGTCGAAGCCGGAACGGAGATCAAAGTGAGCGACCAATCGCAAGGTCCCGGATGGTGGATAGCCTCCGACGGCAAGTGGTATCCGCCCGAGGCAGCCCCTCAACAACCTCCACCAATGGCTACCGGCCCGTTCTACTCGGGTGAGCCGACTCCAGGATTCCAAGGCCCGGGCGCTAGCGAGGAAGGACCCTGATACGAAAAGACCTGGGTCCTTGTCGTCTCACTGCTGTTCTGCTTCCCTGCTGGGCTCGTATTCGTCTGGATGAACAAGCAGTTCACCCAAAAGACCAAGGTCATCATCACGGGTGTCGTGGCGGTGCTCGCCGTCATCGGAGGAATCTCCAGCGCCATGAGTCCACCGGAGGAGACCAACGAGGTCAGCAGGACCACAACCACCGAAGCTCCTACCACCACGGCGGAACCAACGACGACCAAGGCCACACCAACAACCACCGCGGCTCCCACAACCACTGAGCCACCCGGTCCGACCCTGACCCCCTCACAAGAGCAAGCAATCCGCGCAGCTCAGTCATACCTCGATTTCACGGCCTTCTCTCGGCAAGGACTAAGCGACCAACTCTCGTCCGAGTACGGAAGCCAGTTCACCGTTGAGCAGGCAACCCACGGAGCAAGGCAGGCCGGTATCTGCTGAACCTGTCCGGCTCAGTACCGCCGACCGCCTCAAGCTCGAGTTCAACCTAGAACGGCGGGTGCGCGCGTAGATCTAGCCACTTGTTGCCGATGATGTCATTGATCTCGCGGATGACAGCGCCCTCCGCCTTCATGACGTCATCTAGCGAAACCACCCCAGCGATCCTGCCGGTCTCGTCAACAACTGGTAGGCGTCGGCATTGTCTCACTGCCATCTGGCGAATGGCATCGAGCGTCGAGGCCGAAGTGCTGATTGTCGTGACCCCATTGGTCATGACTTCTGAAACCTTGGTATCTGCGGGTAGTCCTCGGGCCACTGCCCGTAGCGCAAGATCTCGATCCGTAAGGATCCCGGTCACTTCCCGCTCCTCATTGACCGCTATCACGCAACCAATGTTGTGCTCTGACATGGCTCTGGCCGCCTGGTCAATGGGCGCCGAGTCCGGACAGGTAATGGCAGGGATGGAGGCAACTTTCATCACTTCGGAAGGCATGACCAACCGTACCCCTCTTTCGCATGGATTTCTTCCGGAGAAGGGCTCACACAAGGA
>JAGQSI010000078.1 GCA_020439605.1 Acidimicrobiales bacterium
CAGGTTCGCGCTATGGGGGGCTCGGCCGGGACGCGCCCGCGGGCGCGTGGATCGCGTGGGTCGTGTTGATCAGGTTCGCGCTATGGGGGGCTCGGCCGGGACGCGCCCGCGGGCGCGTGGTTTGGGTATCTAGTTGAACTCCGGCGCCGCCGAGGGACGCGCCCGGGAGTCGCGCCCGAGGGTCGTGCCCAGGACGCGCCCGCGGGCGCGTCGCTTTCGGCGTGGCAGCATTACGGATATGACACAGAACTCCAAGCCCGTAGTTCCATTTGGCGCGTGGCCATCGCCAATCACTGCTGAGTCCCTGGTCAAGGGTTCAGCGTCAGTTGGCGAGATCAGGGCCGACGGGTCAGATATTTGGTGGAGCGAGCAGCGCCCTCAAGAGGGTGGCCGCACCGTGCTTGTTCGCCGCTCAGACGGCGCCCAACGCCATGAGTTGTTCGACGAATACGATCCACAGGGTCGAAGCCGTAACTGGAATGCCAGAACAGCGCTTCTTGAATACGGTGGGGGAGCGTGGGCCGTCAACGGCGGAACCGTGGTATTTGCCGACTGGGCAGATCAACGCCTTTACCGGGTGGACCCAACCAGCGAACAGAACCAGACACCTCAACCAATCACTCCGGAACCTCCCACGCCGCGCTCGTTGCGCTACAGCGAGATCTCGTGGCTCGATTCTGCTCCGGGTTGGTTGCTCTGTGTTCGCGAGAGCCACGCCCCAGAGGGTGAGCCGGTTGAGGAGATCGTCGCTGTTCCTCTCGACGGGAGAGCAGTCGATGACCCCTCAATGGTGAAGGTGCTGGTAACGGGACCAGATTTTGTCCATCAGCCGGTTAGCTCCGCAGACAAGGTTGCGTGGATTTCCTGGGATCACCCACGTATGCCGTGGGATGGCACGGAACTGATGTCTGGCACCCTCGTTGTTGATTCCGACGGGACTCCATCGCATCTAGATGATCAAGTGCTGGTTGCTGGTGGGCCAGAGGAATCGATCGTTCAACCAGGGTTCCTTTCAGATGGCTCTCTGTGCTTTTGTACTGATCGCACTGGTTGGTGGAACCCATGGAGACAATCGCCGGACGGGGAGGTGGTGTCCATGGTGACCGGCGGTGGGATAGATGTAGAGATCGGTGGCCCTTTGTGGGTGGGAGGCTCGCGTTGGTGGTGTGAACTCTCGAACGGTCGACTGTTGGCCAGTGCCCGATCGAATGGGTCTGATGCGCTTGTAGTGGTCGAGGCCAATGGTGATGTGAATGAGCTCGGCTCGCCGTTCAGTGAGATTGGACAAGTAGTCGGCTCCAGTGACGGCAAGGGTGCCTTGGTTGTGGCCGGCTCGGCGTTGAGCGAGATGTCCCCACTGTTGGTGGATGTGATGGACGATGGGGAGGCGATACTTGCTGGCATCGAAGTGCTTCGTCCCGCCACAGCGGACCAACAAGAGCCGGGACATCCGGACAAGACCTGGATCTCCGAACCGAAGCACATCACATTCGAATCCCAGCATGCCCGGATAGCTCATGGACTCTTCTATCCACCACTGAACCCGGAGGTTCGAGGCCCAGACGACGAGCTGCCACCGTTGATCGTCATGATCCACGGTGGTCCGACTTCGGCAGCGAGGCACATGTTGTCGTGGGCGAAGCAGTTTTGGACGAGTCGTGGCTTCGCTGTGGTGGACGTGGACTACGGCGGCTCAACCGGATATGGGCGGCCCTACAGGCGGCTGCTCGAGGGCAACTGGGGCATTGTGGACGTTGAGGATGCTGTGGCTGCCGCAACGTACCTTTCAGAAGATGGCCGAGTAGATGGCAAGCGTCTCGCCATACGTGGTGGCAGCGCAGGTGGCTTCACCACACTTGCGGCGCTTTGTTTTCACGACGCATTCTCCGCAGGTGCGAGCCTCTACGGGGTTGCAGATCTCAATGCGTTGGCCGCCGATACCCATAAGTTCGAGAGCAGATATCTGGACTCGTTGGTAGGACCTTGGCCCGAGGACAAGACGCTCTATGACCAACGTTCGCCCATCAATCACACCGATGGTTTCAACGCGCCGCTGATTGTTCTGCAGGGCAGCGAAGATGAAGTGGTTCCACCAAATCAGGCAGAGATGATCGTTGCGGCGTTGGCGGACAAGGGTGTCGCGCACGCCTATCTGCTCTTCGAAGGAGAGCAGCACGGGTTCCGGCAGGCACCAAACATCGTAAGGGCCCTCGAAGCCGAACTTTGGTTCTACAGCCGGGTCTTTGGCTTCGAATCTGCCGATGAGATCGAGCCGGTGGAAGGGGCGGTCGGGCTTTAGTCCTAATGCATTGGCCGAAACCGAGCGCCACCCGGCAGACTCAAAGCACTATGGCTCGAGTCTTGGTTCCAGAAAAGATCGCCGATGCTGGTCTCAACGCCCTGCGCGCAGCAGGTCACGAGGTTGACGTCCAGTTGGGGCTAACCCCCGAGCAGTTGATCGAGGCGGTGAAAGGCGCACATGCGCTCATCATCCGTTCCGCCACCACTGTTACGGCCGAGGTGCTTGACGCTGGCACGGATCTAGTGGTTGTGGGTCGCGCAGGGATCGGCCTCGACAATGTGGATGTTGCTCACGCCACGGCCCGTGGCGTGATGGTTGTGAACGCCCCACAGAGCAACATCCTTTCGGCTGCAGAGCAGACCATGGCGTTGATGTTGGCCCAGGCTCGCAACATCCCGCAGGCTCACGGTGCCTTGGTGGCCGGCCGTTGGGAACGTTCCAAGTGGGAAGGTGTTGAGCTCGCCGACAAGACCCTCGCCATTGTTGGTCTCGGTCGGATCGGCAAGTTGGTCGCCCAGCGGGCGATGGCCTTTGGGATGCGCATCATCGCCCATGACCCATTTATTTCTCCAGATCGCGCCCAAGCCATGAACATTGAGCTTGTGTCGCTTGACGAGGTTGCTGCGCAGGCAGATTTCCTCACGCTCCACGTTGCCAAGACCCCCGAGACCATTGGTCTGATCGGTGAGGACTTCTTGTCGAAAGCCAAGCCGAGCCTGCGGGTGATCAACGTTTCTCGTGGCGGCATCGTGGACGAAGCTGCGCTTGCAGATGCAATCCGTGAAGGCAAGATTGCCGGCGCTGCACTCGACGTGTTCGAAAAGGAACCCACCACGGAGTCTCTCTTGTTCGAGCTGCCTCAGGTTGTGGTCGCTCCTCACCTTGGCGCAAGCACCGCAGAAGCCCAGGACAAGGCCGGAGACACCATTGCCGAGCAAGTGCTGTTGGCTCTCGGTGGCGAGTTCGTTCCGTTTGCGGTGAACGTAGCCGCGGGCGAAGCGAGTGAGACCGTTCGCCCGTTCCTTCGGGTTGCGGAGCAACTCGGTCGCTTGTTTGCCGGCTTGGGTGAAGGCTTGCCGTCCAACGTTGAGATCGAGTACGCGGGCGAGCTTGCCGGCTATGACACCAGGATTCTCACGCTGTCGGTTCTCAAGGGATTCTTTGGTGCTGTGTCCACCGAGCCTGTCTCCTATGTAAATGCGCCCACCCTGGCTGAGGAGCAAGGAGTTGAGGTCAACGAGTCGTCAACCTCGAGCACTGTGGACTGGATCAATCTCATTTCATTGTCGGGTGGAGGTCGCCAGATCGCCGGCACTTTGGTCGGACTCAAGGCAGAACCTCGCCTGGTGCAGATCGATGGTCATTCCGTGGATGTCCCACCGTCTGAGCATCTCATCATTGTGCGAAACGATGATCGCCCCGGTGTTATTGGTCGTGTTGCAACCGCTCTTGGCGATGCAGGGGTCAACATCGCAGACATGGATGTAGGCCGTTCTTCACGCGCTGACGGTGCACTCATGGTGATAGCCACCTCTGAGGCAATTACCCCCGAGGTAGAACAAGCTCTGCGCAGCGCCGATGGCGTTACGAGCGTCTCTGTAGCTCACGCCTAGATAGCTCATCGCTAGCTGGCCCGCACCTAGTTGGCCAGCTCCAATTGAGTTCAGGTCTCGCTAAACGCTCAGCGTTTAGGTGGGCGCAACCCGTCTTCCTTGGCGTCTTGTTCTGATGCGTAGCAGCGGTCCGGCTTGGTTCGCTCGTAGGAGAGGCCACCGGGAAGGTGGTAGATACCGCTCGAGAGCTTCGCCTTGATCGGATAGCCATCGGGGCATGCCCCATCAACAGGATCGACCCAAGCCTTTGCCTCGATGTCTGGCCCCGTCTCTGTCGCCACATCCGCCGCTACATCTGCCACCGCCTCTGGCTCACCATTTGCTTCTTGCTGCGATTCTGCCTCTGCCTCTGGCTCTACCTTTGGCTCTGGCTCAGAACCGGCTTGTGCGAGGGAGGTCGGTGGCGCCTCGGTCTCGTTCGGCGATGGCTTATACCCGGGGCCACCATTGATGCTGGGATGATCTGAGAATTGGGGAGTGGCAGGTCCTCGCAGCTTGGACACGAGAAGTGCAATCCCAATCCCTGCGGCGCTTAAACCAACGACTTTTCCGAGCTTGCCTCCGGCCATTTGCGCCACGCTACATGCAGGCTTCCGTCCGTGCATTCCTACTAAGTAGATAGGAATTGCGGGGCTACTGGGTAATCGCTATTGTTGACCTATCTAGTAGGGAATTGAGGACTCATGCGAAAGCTGATCGTATTAGGGATAGTGGGCCTGTTTGCTCAGCTCATTGATGGTGCACTTGGTATGGCCTATGGCGTCACTTCCTCCTCGTTGATGCTCGCTGCTGGGCTGTCTCCTGCGGCCGCTTCGGCTTCCGTGCACCTTGCTGAGATCGGCACGACGCTCGCTTCTGGGGCAGCGCATTGGCGCTTCGGAAACGTTGACTGGAAGATGGTGGCACGCCTTGGAGTGCCGGGGGCGATTGGAGCCGGTGCCGGTGCCACGTTCCTCTCCAGCCTCTCCACGGATGCTGCTAAGCCTTGGATGGCAGGAATTCTCATCGCTATTGGGGCCTATGTCCTGGTGCGATTCACCTTCGGTTCGCTCAAGACCGACCCCAATCCTCGTGGGTTGCGTGCGCGGTTCTTGACTCCATTGGGGCTATTCGCAGGGTTCATCGACGCCACCGGTGGAGGCGGATGGGGGCCGGTGGCCACGCCAACTCTTCTGGTTTCGGGCAAGGTCGAGCCTCGCAAAGTGATCGGCTCTGTCGACACCAGCGAGTTCTTGGTGGCCACCGCAGCCAGTATCGGCTTTCTAATAGGGATTGGAAGCGCAGGAATCAACTTCGGATACGTGGCGGCGCTGCTCATCGGCGGTCTGATAGCTGCACCTATCGCTGCCTATCTGGTCAAGATAATCCCGCCTCAGATGCTCGGTTCGCTGGTCGGTGGCTTCATCGTGTTGACCAACTCCCGGCTGGTAATCAACAACGCCTCGCTGCAGGGATGGGCCGCTACATCCATTTACGCAACAATCGCGATGCTTTGGGGTGCTGCGGTTGTTTGGTCGTTCCGCAAGACCCGCAGCATCAACCGGACTCGCTCACATATGGTGATGGCATAGGGTCAGCATGGCTTAGGGCCAACGCGGCTTCGGGTCAGTTGTCTGCTTCGGGATCTGGCTTCTTGACACAGTTCTCGTAATAGAGCCCTAGAACCTTTAACAGAGCACTATTGAAGCTAGCTGGCGGCGAAGGCATGGGCAGGGCGCTTGCTCGCGCATCATCTCTGGCTTTGAGATAGGCAACACGCTCGGTCTCAGCCTCGAGTAGCGCTCGTTCGAGGAGGCCGCTTTCGTGTTCGGCTAATTTGGCGAAGTCGATCTTGTGGGCATATTTCAATACATCTAGTGCCTGATCAATGGACTGTATAGGTTCCTCACCCTCGGAGTTGCCCTGGCTCGCATCTCCAAACACCTGAACAAAGAGATTGCATGATGATCCGTCGGTTTGGTTTGATCCGTCGGCGAACACGAGGGTCATCGCTAAAGAAAGCGTCACTATCAGCGGAGTGGCTACCAACAGGTACTTGCACCAAACGGGTATTGAAGCGCGCCGAGTCTCCTCCTGGTGTATGTCGCCGGGTAGATCGATCATCTCTGTAGCGTCACAGTCATCTGAACTGGCTTTGCACTCGTTGGGAACAGCTTGGTGCTAGCGATGATTCTCTCGCCCGTAGCGAGTTCTGGGTTTCCTTGCAGCACTGAAATCCGTCCGCTGTCAGCTTCGTGACGACCGGTTCTTGACGCGCCAAAGGCACGCCCAAACTGATTATCGGGAACAGTTGCTTTCCACCCTGCATCCTCCGCTGCCGCCAAGATGCCTGGGCCAACTGTCAGGCCCGCATCTGAGCCACCGCCAAAGGTGAAGTAGTAGTTGCCGGCGGGAAGGGCAGCTATGAGTTCTCTCGAGAGGTAACGAGTCGGCTCTTGGTATGTGTTGTCCCTTGACAATGCCAAATTGGAGTTGACGACGCCCAATACGCAGATCCCAATAGAACATGCGACTACGAACCCAGCAACGTACTTCTCTTTCACAACTAGCTTGAGGCGCTCCAGGACAAATGACCCGGCGCTCCACAAGAGTACGAACCAGATCATCCATGATGTGACCCACAGCCACCGGAACCCATCGGAGCGAAACCCAGAAGTGACCGGTGCTCCTGCCCATGCTGTAACTGCACTAAGTAGGAGCGCAACTGAGATCAAATACAGCTGACTCGGAGCTGGTCTACGGCTGAAAAAGCGCCTGGCCAAGGCAACTGAGCCCGTTCCGCCAGCGATTAGTGCGCCCAAGATTAGTTGGCCGGCGCCTTGTTCCTTCATGAATTCCAAGTCGCGCCCGCGATGCGCCCATAAAGGCATTGGAGTCACAGACGCTAGTATTCTTTCGACAAGAAATAGGGCTCCTAGGGTCGGGCCGGAAGCTTTGATCGATGTCTCTACAAGAGCCGTGAAGTTACTTGGTCCCGAAAGTTCCTGAAGTAGAGGTGGGATCCAACACGTAATGAGTACAAGCACTCCGCAGGCGAGCCAGGGGAGTGTTTCTCTTCGTAACTCAGGGCGGGTGACAATTAGTTGGACAACCCGGACAAGGGCGATCAGGAGCAGGGGCGTCAGCGTGGCGAACCCAGAGACGTGAGGTTGCATGGCCAACGCGGAGAAGAATGCGAATGCGGGAGCAACTTTCAGATCGCCGACCAAAATGCACCACATAGTGAACATGCACGCGAGCAGCGGAAATGTCGGAAACTCCGAGTTCATTGGGTCAACTAGACGAAACGAACCCAGCGCCCAAACGAGAAGACTCAGCATTGCCACGCTTAGCCCTGCCACCCTTATTCCTGCTCTGCGGAAACTGAGCCACACAATGGTCGCTAGCGAGGCTCCAACCACTATGGCCGTGCCGACGAGTAGGCCAGTTTGCAATCCCAGCAACCTGACGGCGGGCGACAGCACCCAGTTCTGGAGAGGGCCTGGGTGATATGACAACACGCCCGACGCATTCTCGCCCGTGGTTGGCTGCCCTACCAAGGGCGCGTTGGGGCCCCAGGTGTCCATGGTCCGCAGACCTATGGTTGCCGCGTCTCCAGTGGCGGTCCACCCCTGTCCTGAGAACTTCAAAGCAACTAGCACTGGAGCAAGTGCTATCAGAGCTAGAGCAATGTAGGCCGCGATCTTGACGAGCGGGTCTAGGTCGTTCAGGTAGTGGTTAGTGGTAGCTGACTTCGGCGTTTAAACGTCGGACAGCTCGATCTGTTCGCTTGGCCCGTCCTCAGTCATTAGAGGATGACTTTAGTCACCTAGTGGTGGGCAACCATTCAGGGCGAGTGTTCTCGAACGTGGTGATCTGTGAGTCCAACTGCATGGTGAGGCCGATGTCATCAAGACCTTCGAGGAAACGGTGCTGTACTGAGTCATCGAGTGGGAAGCTCACCTCAAGACCAATCGCTGGAGCTTCGAGGGTGCGGCGCTCGATGTCGATTGTCAGTTCAAGAGCTGGGTCTGCTTCAACGGCGCGCATGAGTTGCTCTCCAACCTCGCTTGACACGAGCACTGGGACCAGCCCGTTCTTGGTGGAGTTGTTGCGGAAGATGTCTCCGAAGCGCGGTGAGATCACTGCTTGGAAGCCGTATTGCTGAATGGCCCACACGGCGTGCTCGCGCGACGAGCCGGTGCCGAAGTTAGGGCCGGCTACGAGAATCGATGCGCCAGCGTATTGCTCTTGGTTCAGAACGAAGTCACGGTCGTCGCGCCACTCCGAGAAGAGCCCCTTC
>JAGQSI010000079.1 GCA_020439605.1 Acidimicrobiales bacterium
AGCAAGAACCAGTGCTGCAATGACAACGACAAGTTGATATGGCGACACGCCAAGCTCCACCAATTGGTTGTCATTGCTTCTGGAATCTGTGCGTACTAGTTGCAGCGTCGGGCGGCCGCTAGAGCTGGCGGTGTGGCGATCGTGGCGGTGGGGTTCAAGAATTGCAACCATGGTCTACATACTCCCCAGGGGGTGTGACAGTGACGAGAACAGTTGAGGAACGAACGTCCGTTTCACGAACGCTCGTTCGTGAAACGCCATAGTGCCCGAACGAACGTTCCGAGTCAAGAAGAATTTAGAACAAATGTTTGCCCGAACACCTGCGCGATGGTACGGTACTCATATCCCGTCGCACGGAACCCCTGCGTCACCACTAAAGGAGCACCAAAATGCCTGAGCAGATGTTGACCCCACGCCAGCGCCAGATCCTTGATTGCATTGATGCATCAATGAGAGAGCGAGGGTACCCTCCTTCAGTTCGTGAGATAGGCAAGGACGTGGGGCTTGGGTCCCCCTCGACCGTTCACTCTCACCTCAACACCCTTCAGAGACTCGGATATCTCCGGCGAGACCCATCCAAGCCACGTGCGATCGAGGTTCGTTTCGACCCGTCCACCGGAGCAGCGGTAGAACGCCGGCCCGTGCGCCACATTCCTCTAGTGGGTGAGGTCGCTGCAGGTACAGATGTCTTGGCCCAAGAGAATGTGGAAGAGGTAATTCCCGTTCCTGCAGATCTCACGGGCGACGGTGAGCTGTTCATGCTCAAGGTACGCGGAGATTCAATGATCGAGGTCGGCATCTTCGACGGAGACTACGTAGTTGTGCGTTCCCAAGCAGAGGCTCGTAACGGGGAAATCGTTGTCGCCGGTATCCCAGGCGAGGAAGCCACGGTCAAGACCTACCAGCGCTCGGGAGACCAGGTCACGCTCGTTCCGGCCAACCCTCGCCTTGAGCCCATGGTCTTTCCCAGCAATCAGGTACAGCTCTTTGGTCGTGTCGTCACTGTGATGCGCAAACTGTAGAGGTGTCGACTCCACATACAGACAGACAACGCGCCGACTTCTGGTTTGATCCGGCATGCCCGTGGGCATGGATGGCATCTCGATGGATCCTTGAGGTAGCTCAGGTAAGGCCGGTCGAGCCGGTGTTCCATGTGATGAGTCTCGCTGTACTCAACGAGGGCAGGGATCTGCCTGAGAAGTATCAGTCCCTTATGGCTCAGGCCTGGGGTCCGGTTCGGGTCTGCATAGCTGCCGAAGCGAGTCACGGCAGCGAAGTTCTCGGTTCGCTGTACACAGCACTCGGGACCCGGATTCATCCGGGAGAGACCAAACTCGATGATCCAGATCTGTTCCCCAGCGCACTTCGCGAAGCTGGTCTTCCCGAATCTCTCGCACAGGCCGCTACCTCCACAGAGTGGGACGACGCTCTACGGAAGTCCCACCACGACGGCATGAGCCGGGTTGGCATGGACGTAGGTACCCAAACCCCGGTCATCTCAGTCAACGAGGTGAGCTTCTTCGGCCCAGTGGTCACGCCTGCTCCTAAGGGCGAAGCCGCCGGAAAGCTGTGGGATGGAGTTGTCCTAGTAGCGGCCACACCTGGCTTCTACGAACTCAAGAGAACCCGCGACCAAGACCCAATCTTCGACTGAGAGTCCCGAGCTGCTCGCTAATCACAGCACTGATGGACGATGTCACATCGTCCAAGGGGACGCTCTGAGCGTGTCTGACTACCGCCGTCACCAAGCAGCGACCATGCCAGAAGGAGAGATGTTCATACTTTGTGACGTCTCCATCGGCGCCAACCGAGGTGTGGTCCTCCACCTCCAGCCAATCCACAACTATTGGATCCGAACCCCCCGCCTCCCGTGTGGAGATATCAGCTGGCTCAGGCGTCTCAGATAGCTCTGATAGCTCAGATCCACATTTCCAGCGGACCTCAATCCAGCCCGGCGTCTCGTCGCGCTCAGTCCAACGTTGACGCCACAGCGAACAAAGACATTCTTCTGCTAGATCCTGCCAAGCCCTTCTCAATGGCTCGACAGGCAGCTCAAAGACCTCCACACGCACCACAACTAGGGCCCGATCGTTTCGACGACGCCAGATCTCGTTCTCATCAAGTGCGCTAAGAACCAGACCAGAGCGGATATGGCGCAACCTCTGTGATGCATCGTCGACCCCGTAGGGATCTAGATGCTCAGAGTTGTTGACCATTGGGACCCGGTTCCATCCCTTGCCGAGTTCACCACGCGTCAGCCATTGGGTCTCTGCCACGGCCTGATCAGATGAGTCCCACCATTTGGTTTCGCCTAGCGGAGCACTTCGGCGTCTTTCGACCACCTCGCCGCGGCTACGACGAAACAACTTAGATGCCCTGAGTGAGCAACGCGTGTAATGCGTCGTAGCAACGCTCGATCGGGGCTCGTGTCACCCGCTCGTCGGCCGTGTGTGCCAGCGTCGAATCCCCGGGACCGAAGTTGGCTGCTGGGATTGCGTGATCGCTAAAGCGTGCTACATCGGTCCAGCCGAGTTTCGCGCTCACTGCAAGGTCGTTTCGCTGAATCAGAGTGCTCAATATTGGATGACCCAAGGCCGGGGCAGCAGCGGATGCCACGTCCACCACCTCAAATCTGT
The DNA here is from genome assembly GCA_020439605.1 of Acidimicrobiales bacterium. Taxonomy (GTDB): domain Bacteria; phylum Actinomycetota; class Acidimicrobiia; order Acidimicrobiales; family Iamiaceae; genus Aquihabitans. The sequence goes on from JAGQSI010000079.1 coordinate 2,637, forward strand.
CCCCAACTTCTAGATGAGGCTCTACCAAAGCACGAATCACATCTTCTGCTTGTTGGGCATTGCGATCGGGAGCGAAGCGATGGTTGATCGTGACAGTGGCTGCGTCCGGCACCACGTTCCCAGCTACTCCCCCTCCCACCGCCACGGCCTGAAGTGCTTCGCGGAACTCACAGCCATCGATGATTGGCCTGCGCTCTCGCCATTGCTCCAAAGCGCACAAGATGGCCCCGAGTCGGTGAATGGCGTTGCGCCCCATCCAAGGCCGCGCGGTGTGGGCTCGTTGCCCCTGAAGGTGAACCTCAACGCGCATCGTCCCCTGACAACCAGCCTCGATCTCGGCATCGGTTGGTTCTCCAAGCAACGCTGCGTCGGCCTGCATCAGGTCTGGTCTTTCTCTGAACAACTCTCCGAGACCGTTGTGAATCGAGGCAACCTCCTCACGGGCGTAGAAGACATAGGTCACCTCCAACGTGGGGTCTTTGATGCTTCGGGCCAGCTCCAACATGACTGCCAGCCCGGCTTTCATGTCGGTTGAGCCCACGCCCCACAAGACGTCGCCGTCGATTCTGGCCACGTCGTTTCCATTGACCGGCACTGTGTCTGTGTGGCCGGCTAACAGCAGTCTGTATTGGTTTGCTCCGGTGGTTCTGGCAACGAGATTGTCTCCAACCCTGGTCACCTCTAGGTGAGATAGGCCGGCGAGTTCTGATTCGAGATGATCGACCAGCGGACCCTCCGCATGGCTAACCGATGGGATAGAGACCAGCTCGGAGGTGAGTTGCAGCAGGTCGGTCACGAAACCGGCCCCGATGGATCAGCAGGCGGGAGATCGGTTCCCGACTCAGAAGGGGGCGGCGCCCAACTCGGAGATGAAGGCGGGCTCTGGGCAGGAGCCTGTGGTGGCGGAACCCAGCCAGGAGCGGAGTTCCCGTATCCGCTTCCGGGATCAGGCACTGGTGGCGGAGCCCAGCTAGGGGCAGGAGGTGGCGTCGGATAACCGCTCGGATAGCTCCCAGGTGCACCCGCAGATGCAACCGGGTAACCGCCGTAGCCGCCATAACCACCATAGGGCTGTGATGGCCACGAAGGAGGCGACTGACGCTTCTTGGCCTTTGAACGTATGACGATCGAAACGATCAGCACGATGAAACCAACCAGCACTATGAAGCCACCACCGAATATTGCGCCCATGATCGCGACGATGCCACCAATGTTCACCGCATTACCGACGGTGATGTCGGTGTAAGGAGCCGGATTCGCGTTCAGCTGAGGAACTATGCGATGCCTGCCGGGTTGAGAAACACGGAAGGAGGCGATGCGCACACCGTCTCGACCGTCCCTGAAGTAGGTCTCATCTCCTCGTCGGGGGGACACTCCGATCTCGTCATTGTCCGGACCGAAAACTCGTACCGTCATCGCGGGAGTGACAGATGGTGAGCCGGAGCCGAAACCGGATCCAGCCTCGCCACTGCGATACTCGACATAGACCGACACGGTGCCGGTCTCGTTCAACTCCACATAGCCGCCCTCGTAGATTGACACACGCTCAAGTTCCGAGGTGCCAGACAGAACAGACCTTGCTCCACCGATAAGCAGGGCTAGCCCAGCAATGATTCCCACGACTATCAGGATCACACCGATCCAGATACCTACCTTGCCCGGCAGCTTCTGGTTTGGCGGAGGGCTTGGAGGGGTTCCGACTGGACCCATGTTCGTTGGTGTAGGCATCACTGCTCCATTGTCATCTATTTGCGGAGGTAAGTGACGGCTTGTTTAATGCGTTCCGCTGGCTGTACAGCAGCGAGGCGTACATGGCCCTGACCGGCTTGGCCATAGAACTCCCCCGGACTGACCAGGATTCCAGCTGTTTTCGCCAAGAACTCAGCCAGTTTCCACGCATCTTGGTCTTGGGCCTTTACCCAGAGATAGAACGCACCAGACGGCAAAGTGGCTTCTATACCTACATCGCCAAGCGCAGCCACGAGCAGGTTCAGACGCTCCAGATAGATCTCACGTTGAACCACCACATGGGCATCATCTGACCAAGCCACCGCGGCCGCGTTCTGGACCGGTCCCGCAACCATGAACCCAGCATGCTTGCGCAACTCGCTCAGGAATCCGACAAGCTCGATGTCGCCGGCGTAGAAGCCCGCGCGAACACCAGCAAGGTTGGATCTCTTCGACAGTGAATGAACAGCGAGCACTCCATCTAGCCCGTGCTCCAATATGGATTGAGGCGCACCATCCCACGTGAACTCCGCGTAGCACTCATCCGAGAGAACCGGTACGCCATTGTCACGCCCCCACTTTGCTGCCGCGGCGAGATCATCGATTCCCCCGGCAGGATTCCCCGGGGTGTTCACCCACAAGCAAACAGCTCGCCGAGCATCGTCTGCGCTGATCGCGTCCAAGCGGATCCGCCACTGATCATCAACCGGCACCTCCACCCCACGGCAGTTGGCCAGCATCGCTCCCATGGCGTAGGTGGGATAGCTGACCGCCGGATAGAGAACGGTGTCACGCTCGGGGCTACGAAGGCGAAGCCAGTGCGGCAGCCCCGCCACCAACTCCTTGGTCCCGAGACACACCGCCAACTGTTCACTCGCAAGCGAGACACCAAAGCGTCTCTCGACCCACCCAGCCGCTGCTTCTCTGTGCGCCGGTGTTCCAATCGATGGAGGATAGGTGCGAGCAGAATCTGGACTGTTCAGCGCCTCGATTACCGCAGCCGGTGGAGCGTCATAGGGTGTGCCGACGGAAAGATCTACAAGGCCCCCAGGGGTGCCTTGGGCTATCTCCTTGAGCGGGTTGAGCCGATCATATGGATATGGGGGCGGCGTAAAGCCAGACATTCTCGCTCAGTCGTTCTTGTGAAGGTCGGAGTTCAGCGAACCCCAGTCAACGGTTTCAGACAATGCCTCTACAGCACCGCTCAAGGAGTTACGTCGAAACAGGAGGTCACTTCGTCCCGATAGCTCACGGGCTTTCACTACCGAACCATCTGGCAAGGTGACCCGGGTTCCAGCAGTCAGATAGAGACCGGCTTCCACTGTGCAGCGATCACCGAGCGAGATCCCGAGTCCGGCGTTGGCCCCAATAAGACAGCCTTCTCCAATCGAGATCATCTCCTTGCCGCCACCCGACAACGTGCCCATGATGGATGCTCCTCCACCGATATCAGAACCGGCCCCGACGATGATCCCGTTGGAGATTCGACCTTCGACCATGGATTCGCCAAGTGTTCCGCCATTGAAATTGCAGAAACCCTCGTGCATAACGGTGGTGCCCTCGGCGAGATGCGCACCCAGACGGACACGATCTGCGTCTGCGATACGCACACCAGTTGGCACTACGTAGTCCACCATCCGAGGGAACTTGTCCACCCCATAGACGGTGACCTGATGGCCGGCGACTTTTAGCCGCATGCGGGTTTGTTCGAAATCTTCGACCGCGCACGGACCGAAGTTTGTCCAGACAACATTGGACAACAGTCCGAACATGCCATCAAGGTTTGCTCCACGCGGCTTCACCAACCGGTGCGACAGCAGGTGAAGTCGAAGCCACACGTCATGGGGATCAACCGGAGCATCGGCTAGGTCGCCTATGAAAGTAACCACTACGGCGCGGCGGACTCGGCGCAACTCGTCCGATGATGTCAACGAATCGAGGTTCACCCTCAGGGCATCCAAACCCTGTCGACGGTTGAGCTCATAGGAACCACTGCCAGAGCTGTGGCCAACCTCTTCGGCCAAACGAAGCATCCCTTCTGTGGAACCGAGCAGCGGTTGGGGATACCAGGTGTCGAGGACCTTGGCGTTTGCGTCAAAAGTGGCTATGCCAACTCCCCATGCGGGGCGGATTTCAGTGGATGCAGAGTCAGTCACGCCTGCAACCGTAGGCGAATCTGCTCAGGCAACCTGCCAAGCGCTCAGCTTGGCCGAGGCTGCTTCGTCGAGGCGAGCGGTTAGTTCCATGCCAGCATCGCCAACTCTTTCCGTGAGGACCTCCCCTTCGCGGTGGACCTCGGCGAGTACATCACCACGGTCGAATGGGATGAGCAGATCCACCACGATCGTCTGAATACGAAGTCGATCGCCGATGGTTGCGAGAAGTACATCTATGCCCTCGCCGCTCAAAGCAGAGATCGCAACCGACCCATCAAAACTGCGTCGCAGTTTCGCTGCCTCTTGGACATCGGTGCGATCGGCCTTGTTGAAACAGATCAACTCGGGCACCTCCCCGGCACCAATCTCGCCCAGGACTTCACGCACAGCGTCGATGTGGGCTTCAACATCTGGACCCGAGCCATCAACTACATGAACGAGCAGGTCTGCTTCGGCGGCCACGCGCAGGGTTGATTTGAACGACTCGACAAGTTGGTGGGGAAGCTTGCGAACGAATCCGACGGTGTCAGACATGAGCACCGCCTCGCCACCGGGAAGCTGAAGTCGACGCGTTGTGGCGTCGAGAGTGGCGAAAAGCCGGTCCTCGACCAATACTCCAGCACCGCTTAGGCGATTCAACAATGTGGACTTGCCAGCGTTGGTGTATCCCACAATGGTCACCCGAGCAGCTCTGCTCTTGCTTCTGCGCTTGTGTTGAGTGTCTCGGGCGTGATCCATTGCACGCAGTTCTGCTTCGAGCTTGTGGATCCGACGAGAGATGCGACGACGGTCTGTCTCGAGCTGGGTTTCACCGGGACCGCGAGATCCAACTCTGGCTCCGCCACCTGCCGACATGGCGCCGGCCTGTTGGGACAAGCCTTGGCCCTTGCCTCGCAGACGCGGCTGCAAATAGCGCAGTTGTGCCAGCTCGACCTGGGCCCGGCCCTCCACCGAGCTGGCGTTCTGAGCGAAAATGTCGAGAATCACCGCGGTTCGATCGAGTGCAGTACGACCAAGGAGCTTCTCCAGGTTTCTCTGCTGAGCTGGGGTCAGGTCATCGTCGAAAACAACCGTATCCACGTCGAGGGCCTCTGAAAGTTCCTTGAGTTCGCCCACCTTGCCCTTACCTAGATAGGTGGCGGGATCGGGAGCCGAGCGGCGCTGGACAACGCGACCAACCACGTCTGCCCCAGCGGTGTCTACCAGTAGCGCCAACTCGTTAAGGTCCACCTCTGTGCGTTCGGGATCCTCGCCGCCGAGCGTCACGCCAACGATGATGATGCGCTCACGAAATGTGCGCTCGATGAGCCCGCCGCTGGCCCCGCCGAACTCGCCGAACGCTCCGCGGTGACTTTCGAACTCATCATTGTCGAGTTCTTCCATGAACTCTTCGTCGCTCAGTTCCTGGATCGCCTCGGTTCCGTTATCGGAATACTCAGAATCTTCTGTCACGCGGTCACCACTATCCCTGCGATAAAGGTCGATGGGCCTCGAAGGATCATCGGATCACCCACCAATACCTGTACGTCTCCGCCTGGCATGTGCACGGTCACGTTCTCACCCACAAGCCCCCAGTCGTTAGCTGCCTTGGAGATTGCGGTTGCACCGGTGCCACAGGCTTCGG
>JAGQSI010000007.1:0-14787 GCA_020439605.1 Acidimicrobiales bacterium
CTGTAGTGGTTCTGGGTGAATAGGAAACCAAAATCACTACAGGTTCGGACGGGGACTCCGGCGTTTGAGGGGTCTACGAGCCAGTTAAATAGCATCTAGATGCATTTCGGTTCCCTCTCGGCATGCTTGGGCCCATGGCTGAACCCCAACTTGTACTCGCCGAGATCGCTGGAATCCAGCACGGCGTCTTTACCGCTCGCCAAGCACTTGAGCAGGGTCTGAGCCGCAACTCCCTGAGAGCAATGGTGACATCGGGTTGGTGTGAGCGCCTGGCCCTTGGCCTCTATCGGGTACGTGCCGCTCCACACACCGTGCAACAACGCATTTCTACGGCGGTTCTTTCGGCTGGACCCAAGGCAGTAGCTTCCCGACGCTCAGCGCTTTACCTGTGGGGCGCTCCAGTTGAGGTGTCGCAGCGACCTGAGGTGCTCCTGCCACGCGATCGTTCGAGCAGCAGCGTCTTGGCGGATGTTCAACGCACGAACTGGCTTCCCGCGCAACACACAACAGTGAAGGACGGTATTGCAGTCACGTCTCCAGCTCGAACGATCTTTGATCTCGCAGGTAGTCGATCACGCCGCCAGCTCCTTCGAGATGCTGATGACCTGCTCCACCGTGAGGTGTGCACCATTGATGAGCTCAGGCGAGTTGCGGACTTTGTGGCAGGGCGCGGCCGCCCTGGATCTCAGGCAATGGCGGATCTGTTGGCAGAGATGACGGAGGGCTATATACCTTCCGCCTCGGAACTTGAACAGGAGTTCCGAGACCTCCTTGCTGCAAATGGCATCGAGATCCCGCGCTTTGAGGCAAACCTCGGTGCCGAGGAATGGATTGGTCGGGTAGACGCCTACTGGGACTGGGCGGCGCTAGTGGTGGAGCTGGACGGACGCAAATATCACGGTGGTCTGACGGCACGAGATTCCGATCGCCGTAGGGACAACGAACTCATGGCTGGGGGAGTGCGAGTTCTGCGCTTCACCTGGAGGGATCTGAAGGAGCGGCCGGGCTGGGTGCTCAGCGTTTTGTTGGCGGCGCTATCTGCCCATCTCTGATCTCAAAGCCCTGATCTATAAGCGTCTTTGGCATAGCGCTGATTGCACAGCCCTGATCTCTAAGCGTCTTTGGCAAAGCGCTGATTGCACAGCCCCGATGTCGAGGGGTCGCCATAGGCTGGCAGGGTGAACACCGGAGAGCTCATGTTGGATGTGTCGGAGTGGGTCAACAGTGACCCGGTGGACCCACAGCGTCTGCGCGGTCGCGTGGTTCTCGTAGAGGTGTTCCAGATGCTTTGCCCAGCGTGCGTAAGCCACGGTTTACCGCAGGCCAAGAAGGTGCACAAGACATTTGACCGTTCCGAGGTTGTGGTACTTGGCCTGCACTCCGTCTTCGAACACCATGACGTGATGGGGCCAGACGCTCTGCGGGCGTTCCTGTCCGAATATCGGGTGAACTTCCCGGTGGCGGTTGATCGTCCGGTGGAGGGTCGATCGATCCCGGCCACCATGGGGCACTACCAACTTGGCGGGACGCCGACCACGATGCTCGTGGATCGTGGCGGTCAGGTTCGTCACTGCTTCTTGGGTGCAGTCGATGACCTGGCGCTCGGAGCTCTGATTGGCCGACTGCTAGCTGAGGATGCTCCAATCGGACCAGTGACGATGGTGGGAGACTGACCAGGTGCGCAACAACGAATACTCGACGTCTCTGACGGTCCAGGACTTCAGGGACCGCTTGGCTGGCGTGAACGGACGGATTGCTGCGGCGGCTACCGCAAGTGGGCGCTCGCCATCGGAGGTTCGGCTCATCCCGGTTTCCAAGACTGTCTCCGAGGACCGAATTCGATTGGCGGTAGAGGCCGGATGCACGGTGCTGGGCGAAAACAAGGTCCAGGAGATGACCCGCAAAGCGCAGGCGATGGAAGACCTAGATGTCTCCTGGTTGTTGATTGGTCATCTGCAGACCAACAAGGCCCGTGATGCGGCCGCCTATGCCGCTGAATTCCATGCCCTAGACAGTCTTCGTCTGGCAGCGGCGCTCGATCGACGCCTGCAAGGCGCAGGTCGGTCGCTCGATGTGTTTGTGCAGGTCAACACTTCTGGTGAGGAATCCAAGTTTGGTTTGGCACCTGAGGATCTCCCCGACTTCCTCGAAGCGTTGCCGTCGTTCGAGACGTTGCGGGTCCGAGGCCTGATGACCCTCGCTGCGCTCACGCCGGATCGAGACCGGGTCAGGTCGTGTTTCGCTTTGTTGCGGACACTGCGAGACCAAGCAAGGGAGAACAACCCGGATCTGATCGGACCGGGAGAACTGTCGATGGGTATGTCGGGTGACTATGAACTCGCCATCGAACAAGGCGCTACAAGCGTGCGGGTTGGCCAAGCAATCTTTGGCGCGAGGGCAGTGCCCGACAGTCACTACTGGCCCCCCGCCTGAAGATTGTTGCGGGTCGGCTCCGAGTTGGGCTGGGTTTGATCCATGGGAAGGAGCGCGGCGTAGCTCCTAGCGCCCAAAGCCTGACCAGCAGGCGTAGTGTTTGGCCATGCAACGCACTAGGTCTTGGTGGGGTTGGGGTTGGGATGATCAGGCTCTGAGCGATGCCGAGTGCACCGCCTACGGTCGACTGCTCGGTAGCCACGCCGACCAACCCGTACCGATCCCACAGGTCACGGATCTGCAGCTGCGGCCCTCACGCATTGAGGTCCCCAAGCCTTTGGGTCACCTGAGCTTCAGTGACCCTCTCAGCCGTGCCAGCCATACCTTCGGCAAGGCCTACCGAGATGTCGTGCGAGCGCTTAACGCCCAACTGGACTATCCCCCGGATCTGGTGGCGCGGCCAACCACTGAAGCCGATGTGATCAACATCTTGGACTGGGCCACCTCGGCCAATGTGGCCGTAGTTCCATACGGCGGAGGCAGTTCGGTGGTGGGTGCGGTGGAGTGTCCCGGTGATGGGTTTGACGCAGTGGTCTCGCTGGACCTGAGCGCAATGGATCGTGTGCTTGAGGTTGATGAGCTGAGCCAAGCAGCGTGTATCCAAGCTGGAGCCCTCGGCCCGATCCTTGAAGATCAGCTTCGGCCACACGGCTACACACTTAGACACTTCCCACAGAGCTTCGAGTTCTCCACGCTCGGCGGCTGGCTGGCCACCCGAGCCGGTGGCCATTACGCAACCTTGCACACTCATATCGACGATTTCGTGGAGTCGATGAGAGTGGTCACCCCCAGCGGGTTGAGCGAGTCGTGGCGACTGCCCGGATCGGGAGCCGGACCATCGCCGGACCGGTTGATGCTTGGATCCGAAGGCACCCTCGGGGTGATCACCGAAGCGTGGATGCGCATCCAACGGCGCCCCGAGTTCCGCAAGTCGGTGTCGGTGAGGTTTGCACACGGAACCTCGGCCATGGCGGCCGTTAGAGAGATAGCCCAAAGTGGTTTGCATCCCGCCAACTGCCGGCTCCTTGATCCTGGTGAGGCAGCACTAGCCGGCTCAGCGACCAACGGCGAGTGGGTCCTGGTGCTTGGAATGGAATCCGCCCACCACCCGGTCGAGGCTGGTGTTGGCGCTCTCATTGAGATTGCTCAGGGGTGTGGAGGTGTTCTCGCTGGCTCGCAAGCAACAGAGGGCAGATCAACGTCGTCAGGAGAGCGAGGCGATGGGGTCACGTCGGGCGAGACCCGTGACGGGGCGGCTGATGCCTGGAGATCCACGTTCTTGCGTATGCCATATGTGCGAGACGCCATGGCTCGGATGAGTGCCATCACCGAGACGTTCGAAACCGCCACTACCTGGGACCGGGTTGAGGATCTCTATAAGTCGGTAAATACTGAGATCGGCAGTGCCGTTGAGCAGATCACGGGTGCTCCCGGCTTGATCAACTGCAGATTCACCCATGTGTATCCCGATGGTGCTGCACCGTATTTCACGGTGATAGCTGCAGGCAGACTTGGATCAGAGCTAGCGATGTGGGACGAGATCAAGGCAGCTTCAATGGAGGTGTTGGTCCGTCACCGCGCCACCGTCACTCACCACCATGCAGTGGGTCGAGATCACAGGCCGGGCTATGACCGTCAGCGGCCAGAATTGTTTGCTGCGGCGTTGCGGGCGGTGAAGCGGGAGCTGGATCCGGCCGGAATCATGAATCCGGGCGTACTGGTCGACCAGATTCCGCCCAAGACATAGGGCTTCTCGGCGAACCTGTAGTGGTTTCGGGTGAATAGGAAACCAAAAGCACTACAGGTTCACGCTGGGCAGACCGGTTTCAGCTCGAGAACGTCTGTGAAACAGCAAGGGTGCTAGTAGGTGACCTCGGCTTCGAGGCTGCCATCGGGGCGACGCACCACCACCATGCGCGACATGCACGGCATGCAATAGACGCGGTCTCCCGGACGGAACTCCCGGTGCGATCGGATCACCACTTTGCAAACCGGGCATATGACCTCGTTGGGTCCGAGTGAGTCTCCCTCACCCTGCCAGATTCGGTAGAACTTGCGCCACCGCTTTGGCACTTCCTTGAAGCCGGTGTCCTCTAGCTCGAAGCGCTGGCGAGGCGGCTCATCTCCGTCTGCGGATTCGGGCTGAAATGAGCTAGGAGGTACCTCATCAATCGCAGCATCTACTGGACCGTTCATGTCGTGAGCCCAAGTCGTTCAACGGTGGCAAGGTATTCCTTGCCGAGTTGAGGTTGGTCCTCGCGGCTGAGCCCAAGCTCTCGGTAGACGCTGTCAAACGATGCAAGTACCAGTGGATCCAAGTCGGCTCGGATCGCTGCCAACCGACTGCGACCATCTGGGTCATGTGCCAAACGACGCCCGAGGTCGTTCTCTCCGAATCCGAGGTGGCGGCGTTCATCAGCCACGACGCCCTCGAGCATTTGTTGGGTGATGGTGTCGGCTACGGATTCATGGAACTTGAAGACGGTGTCCTCCATGGATTCCAGCAGGACGTTCTGGGCAAAAACAGCCGCCTCCCAGTCGCCCTGGTCCACCAGATCAAGCAGACGCTTTCGGAACTCGACGAGCCCGCTGGCCGCACGGGCCTCGACCTCCGCTTCGGGGTTGGTCACCCCAAGCATTTCAAGGCGCCGCAAGAAGACCTCTAGGTGGCGGGCTTCATCGGCTACCTGGGTGGCGAGAAAGATCCTGGAGTGGTTGTTCGGCGCCATGCGAACGAGACCGCTTGATGCTTCGAGTGCGGTGGACTCTCCAACGCAGTAGTTGCAAAGCGTTGTGATGAGCTGGTCCCGGTCTGCGTCCGACATTGTCTTTGAGTCCGTGGGCTCGCCGAGCGTCTCCACATATCCGCGGGGACGGTCCTCTAGGTATCCCTCGATTGCCTCGAACCAGAACGAGAAGGAGTGCACCTCCTGGAGGAACTGGTCTTCCTCAAGGAGGTGCGGCTCCTCGTCGTGGTCGACATCTGCCATCAGGCAGGAACCTTTGGCGTTTGGTACTCAAGACCAATTCGCCCGAGGCGGGTCTTGAACTCGCTGAGCACAGTGTCGGCGAGTACCGCTTCCATGTCTGCTGGTGTGGCAGTTGAAAGGTCGGTGCCATGCCAGCCGGCGTCGCCAATTGACTGGCCCTGTGCTGCTAGACGGTCACGTTCGCGTGTCATGGTGCTGGCGCCGCCGGTGAAGATATCTGAGAACGTGGCGAGCATGTGATAGGCCATTTCGCCTTGCATGCGCTCAATCTCTGCTTTGCGTTCGGGGTGCTGAGCGATGAGCGAGCCAATGCGGTTCTCACCAAATCCTACGTGTCGGCGTTCGTCTGCGATGGTGCCAGCGAGTGTCTGTGCGAACTTCGGGTTGAGTTCCTTGGACGTGGTTTGGAGCAACTCGAAGACAGTGAATGCCATGCCCTCCAAGACGATGTTCTGGCCGACTACCCCAGCGATGAAGTCCCCGTTGGAAACCTTCTCCAGGAGAACTTCGGCGAACTTTACGAGATTTGGATTGGTGTAATCCGCAACTGTGGAGTTCACGTCCTCCTTCTTCACTCCGAGGTCCATGAGACGCTGGGTGAAGATCTCGACGTGTCGGGCCTCGTCGAGGGTCTGAGTCGCGAGGAATGTCTTGCTGGCGTAGTCAGGCGCGGCGTTCACCAAGCCCGAAGAAGCAGCGAGCGCTGCTCGCTCCCCGGCGATCAACTGCACGGTGAGCGCAATTGAGGCCTCTCGGATTTCCTCGTTGCCGAGAATCTCCTCTGGCTCACTCAGCCCGGGATCGTGCCCGTTGACGGTGTCTTCCAGGTACCCCTGCGGGCACATCTCCAGCCAGCGCTGAATGGAATATTGGGACAGGAAATCAGCCATTAGGCCCCCTTGATTTCGTCGTTTTGGCGACCATACGCCTGAGGCCGAGTTCTGTCACCGGTCCTGTGTCACACCGCGTGCCAAATGTCGAGAGGCCTGCCGTGTCGGGAGGTGACTAGGGGAGAGGCCTACGCCTGAAGCGCAGCGCTACCTGGAGAAAACGGCGACCAGGAAGTCCGACGACGAAGTCAACGGCCGGAGATCCCAGGTGCCGAGCTGGAGGTCGCAGTTGAGCCCGACTGAAGCGGCATCGTCGAGGAACTCCGAGAATTCGTAGCCGCGGCCCACCCCGAAGCCGATAACGAGTCGCCCGCTGGGAGCGAGGTGCGCTGACATGCGCTCGATCACCTGGCGGCGGGTCGCTGGGTCAAGGAAGGTCATGACGTTGCCGCCGCAGATAACAGCGTCGAACTCTGCGGTCACACCCATCGCTGCGAGGTCGAACTCTGAGAGGTCTGCTGCGATCCAGGTTGGGCCCGGATGGTCTTGTTCTGCGGCGGCGATCAGCGCCGGGTCCAGGTCCACGCCAACCACCTGATGGCCAAGCTCGTGTAGCCGTCCGCCCACTCGGCCCGGTCCGCATCCGGCGTCGAGCACGTTGGCTCCTCGGGGGACCATGGCGTCGATGAAGCGGGCTTCGCCGTCTAGGTCGTTGCCCTCGGCCGCCATCTGTCGGAACCGCTCGATATACCAGTCGGAGTGACCCGGATTGTTCTCGATCATCTGCAGCCAAACATTTGCACTCATGAAAGTGACCGTAGTTGCGCCGGCGGGCAATTGGCATGTTGCCAAAGGCCCTAGAGAGTGTGACTCTTGGCATGTTGCGGTGACACAGAGCAAAAGAGATGAGATGCTCACCAAGTCATCGGGCCGTCACCGTGGCGCCCGAAGAAGGAGAAGGTGTTATGGCTACAGCAGCGACAACCTCCAAGGACGCCGGTCAAGGCGTGCAAGACCTCCTTGAAGGTCTCCAGCAGAACGAGAAGTCTGCACTTGATGCGATGAAGCGCTTCGTGGACACCGTGAACGACGCGTTCCCCGACATCAGTGAGGGCGGTCCTCGCCAGCAGATCATCGACGCTGCGTTCAAGATGACCGAGCAGGTGGTGGATGCGTCCAATCGACTTGCCACCAACCTCGTTGACGTTGCCCAGAATGCAATTGAGGGCATCACCAAATCTGAGAGTTGAGCGAGGCTCAGATAAACATTTGATCAGTGTCTGAGACCCCACCCGAGCTAGCCAACCTGCGAGACCCAGAGTTCTTGAAGGCTGCGCGGCCATTTCTTGAGCTCTACGCCTCCTACTTCCGTCCAGAGGTGCGAGGCTTCGAACGGTTGCCTTCTGAGGGGCCGATGCTCGTGGTGGGGAATCATTCGGGTGGTCAGTTGCCGCCTGACATTCCGGTCCTGTTGAGCGCGTGGTGGCGAGAGAGAGGCGTGGACGAGGACATCTATGTTCTGTTCCATTCGCTTTTCATGGCGTTGCCCGGGATCGGCTCCGCGATGGCTCGTGGCGGAGGCCTGAGCGCAAGCCCCGAAGCGGCCGAGGCGGCGCTGCGATCTGGTGGGATCGTGGTTGATTATCCCGGCGGAGACCACGAAGTGTTCAGGCCGTGGTCAGAGAGAAACAAGATTGATTTCGGTGGGCGAAAAGGTGTGGTGCGCCTTGCCCTGCGTGCCCGGGTTCCCGTGGTGCCGGCGGTATCGGTCGGGGCGCATGAAACGCTGGTGGTGCTAGCTCGTGGTGAGCGTGTGGCGAAGTGGTTGGGTATTGATAAGCGGTTCCGGGTGTCGGTGATGCCCTTGGTTCTGGGTCCACCTTTTGGGATTGTGCCCGGTGGGATCCCGACGTTGCCTCTGCCGTCCAAGGTGACTGTTGAGTTGCTCGATCCGATCGACTGGAGCGAGAAGTACGGGCCCCAAGCAGCCGAGAACGATGAGATCGTCGCCGAGTGCTACGACGAACTGACATCGAAGATGCAGACCGCAATGGATGCGCTAGCGGCGCAGCGCCGTTTCCCGATCATCGGCTGATTCATCGGCTGATTCATCGGCCGAGCGCTCGGGTGATCGCCGCCCTGATCTACGAACTGAGCGCCTAGCTGATAGCCGAGCGGCCGCGGTTCTATCTAGGGACGTGCAGCCCTCGCTTGATCAGTGACTCGTCGACGAATTTCCACACGGTGTCGGACCAGAGGTAGCCAACGTGGTTGCCTTGGAACCAGCAGGAATCGGGTTTGTCCCAGTGTCTCCAGAGGCGATGGGCCTGGTCCGTGGTGGCGAGCCTGTCGCCTAGACCGCCGAAGATGGCAAGGGACGGCTTGGGTGCAAGAACGTCCATCTTCAACGGGGACACCACGCTGTGCACGTCTTGTGCGGTCCCGTCGAGGATCGCTGTTTCGATTGAGCGCAGTTGAAGGTGGCGTGGGGCGTGGTGCTCGATAAGACCTGGGAAGTCCACGATCGGAATGCCGCTCAGGACCATATCGAGATCCGGGTCCACTGCTGCCACCAGCGCGCTGACCAGTCCGCCCAGAGAGACACCAAAAATTCCAAGGCCAGTCGGGTCTTGTTGGCGTACCCAACTCACAAGGCGTCTTGTGTCCCACAGCGCTTGGGTGAGGCCATGTACAGAGTTCATGAATTCGAACCCCAAGAACTCATCGCCGCTCATGCGGTTGGGGCGACGGGCGCCATGAACTGGCAACACGATTGCTGCCACGTTCACGCCTAGCTTCTCGTGGAGGTGAGAGGCCCGGAAGCTGATCAGGTCCATGAAAGTGGAGCCGGTGCCGAGCCCGTGCACACAGATAACCCAAGGCCGCGGCCCGTCCTTGTGGCGAAGTATCCACGCCGACGCGGTGCGGTTGGCGTCGAAGGCCAGCCAGCGGTCGGTTCCCGGTACGCCAACGTGAGGTTCATAGCCGCTCGGCCACCAGATGCGCTCGTAGCTCTTGCCCAGAGCCCATCCTCGAGTCTTGGCCACATCGGTGAGCGGTGGTGGGTCCCGGTGAAAGGAAACTGGGTTGTCTATCCAGCCGTTGTCAGCGAACAAGGAGCGGGCACGGGCCAACTCTGCGCTGACTCGCTGGTAGTCCGAGCGGCGAGGGAAACGGTTGGGGCCGAGCGCGATCGCCATGATTGACTCATCCATCGCCACTTGCCCTACCAGCGCCGGCGTCAGGCGTGCTGACGGGACTCCCTCAACGTCTTCTCCGAGCAGCTCACCCACCACGAAGCGAGCGGTGCGTGGCCACGCCAATGTCATTCGCGCCAGGGGCTGCCTTGCGAGTTGTTTCTCGATTCCCTTGGTGGTGCGAGCGACCTGCGAAACGGCGGTAGCAGGGTGCCACCATGAATGCGATCCTTGTGAACAAGATGAACCCACGGAAGAATCTGCAGCGACTGCTGAAGGAGCCTTCTTGGGCGCAGTTGGCTTTGACTTCGAAGCGGCCTTTGCCGGCTTGGCCGCCGCCTTCTTGCGGTCTGATGCGACAGCGTTCATGTCGCCCCTTCCCTGTGAGTTGTCCCCTAGATGGTGCGCACAGTGCGAGCATCTATGTGTCTGGAGCGAACGCTAACCCTGAGTTTCAGAACTGGCTAGACCAAATCTCTGATTCGTGACGGATGTCATCCGCGAGCAGTTGGGCATCGGGTAGCGACGCGCTGCACCCGAGCAGGGAAACAACCATGGTGTCCGCATAGCTCCAAGCGGTGATGTTCAACCCCATCCCTTCGAGGATTGGCCCCGATGAGATGAGCGATGTCATGGCGCCACCGTCCACCTCTAGACGTTCACGGGGGCCGCGAACGCACGATGCGATCAGGTTCACCGGCGGGCGCAGCCGGTTGGCGAGACGCGTGGCACCCCACATCTGTGGCAGGACCCCGTGCATGCTCGCCGGCACCAGACCTGAACGCCATTCGAACAGATCAGGGCCGAACTTCTCACGAACCTTGCGAGCCGCCACCGCTGTTTGATGTATCGCTGCCACCCTCTCCTTGGGGTCCGCCAGGTCCGATCGGATCGGCAGGAAGAGGTTGTCCACGTGGTTGCCGTAGAGACGGTGTTTGTCTGTACGGGTGGCCATCGGCACCGAGGCGATCAGTGTTCCGCTCGGAAGTTCGCCCATGCGTTCTAAGTACTGACGGATTGCTCCGCCGCACAGAGCCAGGAACACAGCGTTGAGGGTTGCTCCGCTGGTTCGCTTGGCGTCGAGGAGATCTGTCATCGGTATTTCGACGCTGGCAAAGGTGCGGTCCGCTGTTAGCGCAACGTTGAAGGGCGTGCGTGGCCCGGCGAAAGGACCAGGTAGGGGAGCGGACAAGGTCTTCTTGACGGCCCGCGATTCCCGTACCCCCGAGTAGGTACGTTTCACGACCTTTGGCAGCGTTCGTGCCGCGTGGCGCGCACTACTAGCGGCTGCTCTGTACAACTCTCGCTTGGTGGGGATGGGCGCCGGGTTGAAGGGCTCGGAGACCGCTTCGTCGTCGTTGGTCACAAAGGCGTTCTCGAGCAGAGAAACCGAAGCCACGCCGTCTGCGAGGGCGTGATGGATCTTCATCACGAAAGCGACTCGATCATGTTCTAGGCCTTCGACCACGGTCAGTTCCCACAACGGTCGATCACGGCGAAGCGGGTTCGAAGCGACCTGCGAGATAACGGTGTCTAGGTCGTGGGGTCCGCCTGGGGCCGGGGCGAGGACATAGCGAAGATGATTGGCGATCTTGAAGTCCGGGTCGTCCACAATAACTGGGTTGCCGAGGCCATGAGGAGTGGGGACTATGCGTCTTCGCAGGACAGGCATCCGCTCAAGTCGCTGTTCGATCACAAGGGGAAGCACTTCGCGAGACAGTGGTTCATCTCGGCCCGTGATGTCCACCACAACCACCTTCATGGTGTGCATGTGAGCGGTTCTGGTTTCCGAATAGAAGAACCTGGCATCGAGGCCCGACATGACCTTCATGGCGATGACCCGCCCGAAGGTGGCGTATCTACGCAGGCCTGAACTGCTTCAAGTAACGAGATGCTGCGAGCATCGCCGGTTAGCCCAAGCTGCATCTGGTTCATGACGTAACCCATGGTCCAGCCCTCTTCGGGTGAAGCGATGCCGAGCGAGCCGCCAGCGCCGAAGTGTCCGAAGGATCCTTCGGGGCCGAACGGAGGCGGTGTCATGTAGCCGAGCCCGAAAGGCATCGGGATGCCGATCACCTTGTCGGGATCGGCGACGGCGACGGCGCGTGCCGTGTCGACAGTTTCTGGCGTGAGTATGCGGTGCCCGTCCACCTCTGCGATGAGTCCGGCGTAGAGGCGTGCCAAGCCCCGGGCGTTACCTATCCCGTTGGAGGAAGGCATCTCGCAGGTCAGCAGTTCTGGGCTATTCCACATGTCGTTGTAGCCGAAGAGCTGAGATGGCCCTGAGAGAACCTGGCCGAGCAAAGTGTCTGGCCCCATGAACTGATCCATGAGCTCCTGCATCTCTGGCGCCACTTCGGGTGAGTAGAGGTGCGCCACCCGAGGAAGTTCCTCTGCAGGAAGGCCAATGAACATGTCGAGTTCTAGCGGGCCCGCGATCTCATCAGCGAAGAATTGCCCGATGGTGCGGCCAGTGACCCGTCGCACAACCTCGCCCAGTATCCAGCCGAATGTGCGTGCGTGATAGCCATGCGCAGTGCCGGGTTCCCAGTTGGGTTCTTGTGCTCCAACTGCGTTGATAATGCCCGTCCACCCCGTGATGTCGTCGAGGGTGACGTCGCTGGTGATGGCAGCCAACCCTGCTTGGTGGGTGAGCACCCAGCGAAGCGGAATGTCTTGTTTCCCGGCGGCTGCGAACTCGGGCCAGTAGCTCGCTACAGGAGCGTCAAGATCAAGCAGCCCTCTTTGCACCAGAAGATGCACACAGGTGGCAGTGATGCCCTTTGTGGAGGAGAACATCAGACACAGGGTGTCTCGGGTCCAGGGTCTAGCCGGGCCGTCGATCTCGGCTAGCCCTCCCCACAGGTCCACGACCGCTCTGCCTTGGTGATAGACGCAGACGCTGGCCCCAACATCGCCGTTGTGGATGAAGTTGTTCTTGAACGCGTCGGCCACTCGCTCAAAGCCGGGTTCCACGAACCCATCGATCGTCACGTCATGTTGACCCACTGAGCGCGACCATACATGCACTAGGCGGGCTTGGCAGCGTGACGTTGGTCGCTAGTTGAAAGTGCTAAGGACCTTTGTTGAAACCAAGCTGTTCCAGGGCGAGCGGAGACAGAAGTTCTGGGGTCCACGGTGGGTCCCAGACGATGTTCAACTGAACTTGGGCGCCAGCGGTTTCTGCGGAATCTGCCAGCGCGGCGATCACTGCTTCTTGTGCTTCGTTGGGTAGTTGTTCTGACACCGGACAGCCCGGCGTGGTGAGCGTCATGTCGATTTCCACGAGCCCGGACTCAACGCGTACGTCATAGACGAGCCCGAGCGCAACTATGTCAAGGCCCAGCTCTGGGTCCCAGACGTTGCTGAGAGCCCCGAGAACCTTCTCCCTGATTTGTTCGCTGACCAGGTCTGTTTCTGGTGGGTTGATCATGGCTGAGGCACCCCCTTGGGGATCAGATGAGCAGGAATATTGGATGGAGTGGGTTGCGGGGAGGTTGAGGCTGTTCGTGCTGCTTGGGTTGCTCGGCGAGGACCACCAGCAAGGTTGTAGGTGACCACCATTGCCCCGACAGCGATTGCTGCACCGCCGATGGATAGCAACACAGTGCTTGCGGCGAGTATGCCGACCAGGCTCAAAGTGAATCCGCCAGCGCTCAAGGCGAGTGTGGCTTTGGCTAGCGAGAGATTGAACAGGTCCCCAAACATCAACGGCTTTCCGCTGGGACCAGTGCGGACCCCTTTGGCTCGAAGCGAGGTGTAGGAGATGAACGGCACAATCTTGTGGGCGTGGCCGACGATGGCGAGCCCGAGCCACGCAGCGAGAGCCGCAACCTCACCGGACACGAGCCTGCTGCGCGTCGTGTAGTCCACATCGGCGAGTCCAGCCGCAACTGCCAGAACAATTCCCGCGATCAAGAACGCTGTGGAGACGAACAAGAAGCCGTGCAGGAGTTCCAATGCCCGGCGACGATGCTTGATTGCTGATGCGAGCGACGCAATGTGGCAGCCGAGCCCAGCTATGGCAGCAATACCACCGATCCATGCCAATGCTTTGATCTCGAACAACAGGCCAACCGCAATGAACGGCACGCCAGATGCGAGAAGGCGCACTGCCCATTTCCCTTCCCACTCGTGGGGGCGGTGCGCTAGCAGGAACATCGGCCAAAGCTTTTCGGCCACCGCCACATAGGTGAGCCCGAGCCAGCCGAGCAGGCCGATGTGGGCGTGAGCGAGGACACGGTTGGGCAGAAGTGGAAACCAGCCGGCTTGACGATCGAACGCATACACCGCACCGAAGGCCACGGTGATCACTAGGTAGATGATCGATAGTCGCAAGCCGGCTACTGGTACGCCGCCATCTTTGGATGCCAGTGCGCCTGAGAGGTTCCATGCCGCGAGTAGGACGGTGATAGATCCACTGATGGCACCAAGTTGGATCAACCGTTCTGGGCCGTGTGCAAAGCCTGAGGGCAGTGCCCAAGCGGTGATGGCCATGGTGACGAGCGTGATGCGAGCAGCTAGGACCGAGCGAAGGGCTCGACGGCCTACGACTGGCGCGAACTGGTGAACGGCACCAAGCACAGCGGTGGTCAAGAACGCGAGCATGCCGACATGGACTGCGCCCACTGCCCCCGGATGGGTGGGTGATTCGATGATTCGATCTGCGCCAAACCAGGCTCCGAGCCCGAAGGCCCACATTCCGGCGCCAGCTAGAGCGAGGAAACTGAGTGGAACAGAAGCGGGCGGCACGGTGCCAGCGCCGCCGGGGACAAAGGGCGCAGCGGCTGGAGGTGTTACAGGTGGTCTCTGGTTCTGAACTATTGGAACGACTCCCGGTGTTTTTCTACTCTTGACTAGAAGAATAGCATCTGCTTGAAATGGTGTTCCAAGTTCAAGGAGCTCAAATGCAGACCATCGATGTAAGACCAATCCCGCCCCCGGTTCGCCACGAGACGATCTTCGGGCGAATCGATTCGCTCGCCACAGGAGAAGTGCTGAGGCTGGTGAACGATCACGACCCAGCGCCGTTGCGGTTCCAACTGGAGGCCACCCGTCCTCATCAATACAGCTGGGACTATGTGGAGCAGGGGCCCGAGACCTGGCAGGTGAACATCACGAGCAGGGCTCGAGTCGTGGATGCTCGCCCTACTCTGGCCGCCGGAGGCGAGCCTTTCGCCGAGATCATGGAGGCAGCAGCCCAGGTTGGTGACGGTGAGGTGCTCGTTGTGTATGCGCCCTTCGAACCGGTTCCGCTTGAAGGCGTGTTGGGTGAACAAGGATTCACCTATGTCGCTGATGAAATCGAACCGGGTGACTGGCGAACAATTTTCATTC
>JAGQSI010000007.1:14797-20832 GCA_020439605.1 Acidimicrobiales bacterium
GCCAGTGATCTAACCGGGGGCGGGATCGATCCCACGCCGAAGTGTTGGCCACAGCATTCATTTGTCGTTGGACAAAGATAGGATCGCTCTACTGCCAAGGAGTGACGTGCCACCGTTCTTGTTGCCATCAAACCCAATCACCACGATCGACCAATACCTCGCTACCGATATTGGTGGCAAAGGTGTTGCCGAGGCCGTTCGCCTTGGACCTGACGCCACCATTGAGTTGATAACGGCGTCCGGTCTGCGAGGTCGAGGTGGAGGCGGGTTCCCCACCGGGCGAAAGTGGGCCGGAGTTCGCGCTCAGCCCGGTGGCCAGCGCTATCTCGTGTGTAACGCGGCCGAAGGTGAACCAGGCACGTTCAAGGACAGGGCGTTGCTGCGGGCCAATCCCTATCAAGTTGTTGAGGGAATGGTGATAGCAGCGTTCGCTATCGGTGCAGCGGAGGCGTTCATCTGTTTGAAGGCGAGTTTCAAACAAGAAGTGGAGCTGATCAAACAGGCAATCTCGGACTTCCAATCGGCAGGCATCTGCAGCGACTGCACGTTCAACGTGGTTGCGGGACCCGATGAGTATCTCTTTGGTGAAGAGAAGGCAATGCTCGAAGTGATTGAGGGCAAACCCCCTCTACCGAGGCGCCTCGCTCCTTACGAGCACGGCTTGTTCGACGCCACGCCTCAAGGCGGTTGGGAGGCGAGCAGTCATGGTGATGTGACCCGAAGTGACCTTCCGAACCCCACGCTCGTCAACAACCTTGAGACCCTCTCCAATGTTGCTCACATCTTGGTCAAGGGAGTGGATTGGTTCCGTTCGATGGGCACCGAAGAGTCGCCGGGCAATGTCATCGCAACTGTTGTTGGCGATGTGGCGAGCCCCGGAGTCGGTGAGATCGAGTTGGGCACGCCGCTGGTCGATGTGATCAATACTGTTGGTGGAGGCGTGCTCGAGGGACGACAGATCAAAGGCGTGTTCTCAGGAGTCGCCAACCCAGTTATTACTGCTCAGAACCTGAACGCTTTGGTTAGCTATGAAGGCCTAGACGAGGTGGGCAGTGGCATGGGCGCTTCTGGCTTTGTTGTTTATGACGACACCGCATGCATGGTCGACGTTGCCTACCAGTTCTCTCGCTTCCTCTACATCGAGTCCTGTGGCCAGTGCCCGCCGTGCAAGCTTGGCTCGGGGGAGATCACCTCAGCTCTGGAGCGCATCGAGACCGGTGCCGGTGAGGACAGAGACTTCGAGGTAATAGGTCACTGGTTGGAAAAGGTCACCGATTCAAGTCGCTGTTTCTTGGCAACCGAGGAACAGCTGATGGTCTCAAGTGTCATGCGGGCCTTCCCCGAAGAATTTGCGGCACATGTCGAACAACACGGTTGCCCGTACGGTGATCGCCGGCCCATGCCCAAGATCGTGGACCTCGACAACGGAGTACCGACCTGGGACGAAAGCTTCTGGTTGAAGCAGCCAGACTGGACCTATGCGTCCCCAACCTGAGCCCTACGGGGATTTCCCATTTGAGGGCCAGCTCACTTTGGGCCGGGATCGCCTCGGGGTTTGTTGTTAGCTCTGCCTATTACTACCTCTGCCTATTACTACCTCTGTCTATTGCTAACGATGGTTGCTGCTGTGAACGTTGGCCCCGTAACTGGTGCCAACGGTGCAACTAGGTAGAGTCTGAGGCCACACCACGATGAGGGAATGACCAATGGCAGGTGGCCTAGTTGGCCTATTGGACGACGTTGCAGCACTGGCCAAGCTGGCTGCCGCGTCTGTTGACGATGTTGGGGCCGCAGCGAGCAAGGCCAGCATGAAAGCTGCTGGGGTTGTTGTTGATGATGCTGCGGTTACGCCGGCCTACGTGCGCGGGTTGGCTGCCGAACGTGAATTGCCGATCATCAAGAAGATCGCTCTGGGTTCGCTTCGAAACAAGCTTGTGTTCATATTGCCCGTGGCATTGTTGCTTAGTTCGATAGCGCCGACGATTGTCGAAGTCATTTTGATGGTCGGTGGTTCGTTGTTGGCATACGAAGGTGCTCACAAGGTCATTCATCGTCTCCGCCACGATGACAGCCATGATCATGAAAAGCCCTCGGTTGCCGTTGGCGCAGATGCAGAAGCAAAGACCATCTCTGGGGCAATTCGCACGGACTTCATACTCTCGGCCGAGATCATGGTTATTGCGCTCAAAGAAGTGCTGCATGAGCCGTTGATCTCTCGGGGGATCATCCTGGTTGTGGTCGGTGTGTTCATAACCATCGCGGTATACGGCGTGGTGGCGCTCATCGTGAAGATGGATGATGTCGGTTTGCTTCTAGCCGGGGGAGACTCACCGAAGACTCAAAAGATCGGCTTGGCGCTGGTGACTTCGATGCCCAAGGTTCTGGCTTGGTTGTCGGTGGTAGGCACCGCTGCGATGTTGTGGGTCGGTGGCCACATCTTGATTGTTGGCTTCGATGAACTCGGCTGGACAACCCCATATAACCTTGTCCACGAACTCGAACATGGCGTGCACGGCGTGGCTGTTATAGGTGGGGTGTTGGCCTGGATGGCCAATACGTTGGTCTCAGCGATCGTTGGTTTCGGTGTCGGTTCGGTGATCTTCTTGGTGGTGTCCAAAGTCCAAGAAGCCAGAACGGCCAGGACCGCCGGTGCTGCTGGTCCTGCTGGTAGGACCGAAGTTGGCTGACCGGCTCTAGCCGATACTCACTGGCACGTGGGCTACCGGTTCTCCGGTGAGCTGCTTGGAGTGAACAAGAGCGACCCGTGATCCCATGGACTTGGCTTGCTCTACAACTGGGCCCTCCCAGCCGAGATCAAGAGTTTCGTAGAACAGATCGAGCCAGCGCTCGAAGTGGGCTCGGGTGAAATCTCGTTGCTCGTGTACATCGAGATGGGCCCGGAACGGGTTACCTTCATAGCCGGGTATACCGAGAAGGGCTCGAGTCCAGAACGCGGCGAGCTTTGGGATGTGGACGGACCAGTCCACCTTTGCAACCTCATTGAACATTGGTCCGAGGACGTCATCTTGGGCTATGTCGGCGTAGAAGCGCCGTACCATCTCTGCGATCTCCTCAGGGGTGTCTAGATCGCATCCACGCCTCTCGGGCATCGTTCCTGGCTTACTCATCCGAGCCTCCGGTTAGTTCTTCTATCAAATAATAGAGAAACTGATGGTATCGGTGGAAGTCGGGTTAGTCTAGGATGTACTAGAAGAAAGCCGAATGGCCTCGGAGCTGCTGCGTGGACAACTCAACTCGCCCTGATGACACCTTGCTAAAGCAAGGCAGAGCCTTGGGTGACCCGACGCGCAATGCCATCTTCGTGCATATTCGAGACGCTCACCTTCCCCCTACCGTGGCCGAGTTGACCGATGCATTCGGGCTCAATCACAACGCCATTCGTCAACATCTCGCCAAGCTGCGAGATGCGGGGCTAGTTACCGAAGAAGTGAGCGCTCCGGTTGGTCCTGGTCGCCCAGCACGCCGTTATCGCCTGGTTCCTGGGGTATCGGAGCGTTGGGGTGGCCCTGGCCCCCACGAGACCCTGTCAACCATGCTGTTGGAGTTGCTCGACGGCAAGGGAACCCCCCTTGAGGTGGGTAGATCCATGGGACGGCGTCTCGCGGCTGAATACGGCGATGAGTTGGATGGCGCCGAAGTTCTTGGTGCAGTTGCACGTCGTTTGGGCTTTGAGCCTGAGACAGAACCAACCCAGCGTGGACTAGATCTCGTTCTGGGAAAGTGTCCGTTTGTGGATCAGGCCACGGCCGCACCTCAAATCGTGTGCAGTCTGCACCATGGCATCGCCGAAGGTATCGCCCAGCAGGCATCCGGTGATGTGAACGTAGATGACCTGATTGCTCGTAGCCCGTTGCGCGCTGGGTGTCGGATCGAAGTGTCCGAGCCGGCTGGCTGAGCCAACCTCACGCCACCCTCAGAGCTGGCTACCTACCGAGGCCCCGGCCCACGCTCTCGGAGCCGATCTTCAGACTGCGCCTATGTGGCGACCAGTGATCATGTCGGTGCCGAGGCGAAGCCAAGCAGCAGTGGTGATCGAAGGCCATAGGTCTTCTTCGACCGTGGCGAGGGCCCCGAGTTGGGCTTCATCGGAGATGACTTCGGCTCTACCGACTACCGAGACGCTCCATGCCGTGCGGGTCTGGCGATCCACGTCATCTGCTTGGAAACAGATCACCTCACCTCGACCTAGGGCATCGAGCTTGGAGCTAGGTGCGCTTCGAAACACCACGGAGTCGTCCATCAGCAGGTAGCCGACAGGCAAGATGGCCGGCAGTGCAGCAATACTCACACTGATTCGCCCGAGCCACCCGCTCGCGAGCAGGCGCAGGCAGTCCTCGCGAGACAGCACATCGAAATCCATAGGTCTTGAGGTAATTGGGGTCACTGGCTCCCCTGACTGTTGAACCTCTTCACTCTTTCGTACTCGCGTCCTGAAACCAATAGGAAACCTGTCACAACATTTAGGACTTTGTACCCGGGGCCGGAGCGTCTGGCGGTGTTGGCGAGTCTGGCGGTGTTGGTGAGTCTGGCGGTGTCGACAGGAAGAACACCGAAACACCTCGAATCAAGCTGTCGAGCAACGCCGCGCCAGCACACAGAAGGGCGAGTTTGCCTTGTTGAAAAGCAAAGGCGAACCCTGCCGAGTTCAGCGCGGCAAATCCAAACCAGGACCTGGTTCTGGCAAAGCCTGCGCTGAGGATCTTGTGTCCTCCTCCACGGATCACCGGCAGCACGTAGGCCACCGAGCCCCAGATGATCTGTCCGTAGCCAGAGACCAACAAGGTGCCCAGCCATCGACCATCGAGCGGGCCTTGTTGATCGAACGCTGATGCAGCCGCCCCCAGAACACTTATCGCCCACCACAACGTGCCCGCCCACAGCCCCAGTAGGCGAGGCCCGGCCCAGGTGAGTTGGCGTCTTGTGGGCCGCGGTAGGAGAAATCCGATGGATATGACTCCGAGACCATGAGCAACGAGAGCGAATCCGCCGAAGGTTTCGGATCCATTGAGCAGCGCAATCGCAGCGACAGTGAGCGTGATGGTCTGCCATGTCAGAACTGTGACGACCCGAGGCTTTGTGACCGCAGGAGACATCTTGGTTCTGCCAACCGTGGCGATGAACGGGGGCAGCGTGCTTATGGCCACTATGCCGATGAGCCCAAGGAGGTTGAGCACAATGTGGGTGTTTCGCAGCGCAGGGGTGGGGGAGTTGGCTGCCATGTCCGCGCCTAGCGCTGCTCCGGTGATCCCGGCGATCACCGCGATCACATAGCCGGCCACCACCAGATCAAATCTGCGTTCCACTCCTCGTCTCACGGTGAACACGAGCAACGCTCCGAGCAGGCCAAGCCCGAGCGCGTAGATCAAAGCACCGAGAACAGGGATCCAGGTGGGCCCGCTGCTCTGGCGCCCTATGACCAACATGGCAACGCCGACGACGATCAGCGCCCGTTGTAGCGCCACCGCAAGATCAGATGGAGCAGCAGCGGCGGACCATGTGACGGTGAGCCAAAGAGAAACCGAACTAATTAGCAGGACCGTGGCCCCGGTGAGAGCTAGGTGCAGCGCTGCCCAGCGAAGCTCAAACGCGGCGGTTCCAACTGCACACGAAATGAATCCAGCGATGAGCGGAAGGCTCCAGCGCAACTGGCGCTGCGAAAGCCGCACCCGATCCTGGGCACCTCTGGGACGTTTAGTTGCTGGACCCGCTTTGGCGTTGAGCGAATCCGACATGGTCTAGGGCGGCGGGCTGGAGCGGCGGGTTGGTGCGACCGCTTAGAGAAGCCCTAGTTGGAGCCGAGCCGCATCGGACAGTCGTCCGAAGTCCCACGCCGGCTCCCACACCAGTTCTGCGGTGACGTTGTCCACCCCGGGCACCTCGGCCACGACGCGCTGGACGTCATCCAACAAGACATCTCCCATTCCGCAACCCGGTGAAGTCATCGACATGTCGATGGAGATGGTTCTGCTTCCGTCTGGCTCTGTCACTTCATCGCAGCGGTAGATGAGGCCAAG
>JAGQSI010000080.1 GCA_020439605.1 Acidimicrobiales bacterium
TGCACAGTCCGGCATGAGCGTGATCACCCTTGCTCGCGCTCTGCAGTTGCAGGGAAAACCGGTAACCCGCGTGGAGAACTACTGCGCCACCGGCTCGGAAGCTCTGCGCCAAGCCGCCTATGCCGTGGCATCGGGCGCCTATGACGTGGCCATGGCTGTAGGCGTGGAGAAGGTGAAGGATTCGGGCTATCAGGGTCTCAATGCCTTCCCGATCCCCAATGATGGAACCACTCGCACGTTGACCGCTGCGGGCTCCTTTTCGATGGTGGCACCGGCATACGCCGAGAAGTACGGCGTCGGTATGGAGCAGTTGAAGAAGACGCTGGCTCGTATCGCCTCCAAGAACCACTACAACGGTGCACGCAACCCTCGCGCTCAGTTCCGCAGGGAGATGAGCGTGGAACAGATCTGCGCCATGCCGAATGTGGCAGGAGATCTGAGCGTGTTTGACTGCGCCGGCGTGGCAGACGGTTCTGCTGCAGCGATCGTGGTTAGAGCCGAGGACGCCCACAAGTACACCGACAAGCCGATCTACATAAAGGCATTGTCCTTCATTGCCGGCAACGGTTCTGGCCTTGTGGATCCTTCCTATGACTACACGTGGTTCCCAGAAATCGCTGCGTGTGCTGCTGATGCATACGCCCAAGCCGGCGTGGAAGATCCCTCCGAGCGGATCGCTATGGCCGAAGTGCATGACTGCTTCACCCCAACGGAATTGGTTCTCATGGAGGACCTCGGCTTCTCCAAGCGGGGCGAGGCATGGAAAGACATTGAGGCCGGCCGCTTCGACCTCGGTGGAGAGCTACCGGTCAATCCCGACGGTGGCCTGAAATCGTTCGGTCATCCAGTTGGCGCCAGTGGGCTGCGCATGATGTTCGAGGCCTGGTTGCAGCTACGCCAGGAAGCACCAGAGGACCGGACAATTTCGTCGATCTCAGGGGACCGCAACCTTGCGTTGACCCACAACCTTGGCGGCTACCCCGGCGAAATGGTGAGCTTCGTGTCATTGCTCGGCGCGCAGCTCGGCTGAGATTCTTCGGCGCTTTCGGCTGGGCCTAGCCCAATCGCCCCGCAGGCTCGTTGGGGCAGGAACTCCAAAACGTAAACACCGCGCAGGGCCAGGCTCTGCGCGGTGTTTACGTTTCTTTGAGCTGTACTACCTAGTTGTACAGAGCTTCGATCTCGTCGGCGTAGCGGGCATTGACGCCACGGCGCTTGAGCTTTGAGGTTGGCGTGAGCATGTCGGAATCGGGCAGCCATTCCTCACCCAACACCTTGACCTTCTTGACCCGTTCTGCGTTGTTGAAGGGTTCCATGACCTCGACCAACTCCGCTTCGATGGCAGCCACAACGTCTGGGTGCTTGGCGAGCTCCTCCAGGGAAAGACCCTCGAGACCATTGCGTGCAGCCCAGGCGGGAGCAACATCAGGGTCGAGCACAACCAAAGCAGAGACGAACGGACGCTGATCGCCAATGGCGGCAGCCTGGCCCACAAGAGGAATCATCTTGAGAGCGGCTTCAAGGTTGGCCGGACTGATGTTCTTGCCACCAGCGGTGATGATCAGTTCCTTCTTGCGGTCGATGATCTTCAGATATCCGTCCTCATCGAGCTCTCCGATGTCACCGGTGTGGAGCCAGCCATCATCGGACAGGGCCTCCGCTGTCTTTTCGGGATCGTTCAGGTAGCCCTGGAACACATGGGGGCCTCTACAGATCACTTCGCCGTCCTCGGCAATCTGAACAATGGTCTCCGGTGCTGCAGGCCCAACGGTGCCAGGCTTGATGCGTTCAGCGGTCCAGGTCATGAGGCCGGTGTTCTCGGACATGCCATAGACCTCTGAGATGGGTACACCGAGCGCTTGGAACCAAAGGAGAAGATCCGGTGGTATCGGTGCGGCACCCGAGACGGCCACCTCAATACGGTCCAACCCGAGCAGCTCGCGTACCGGGGCGAACACGAAGCCATCCAGGAACTCCCACATCTCGTCGTCCTCGGCAGTGTTGGTGCCCCATGAACGGCGAAGCGCTATCGGCTTGGCGGCCTCGATAGCCTCGTTGAACTTCTCGGCCTTTTCGGCATCGCCGGCCAAAAAGCCCATAACGCCGGCGTTGATCTTCTCCCACACACGGGGAACACCAAACATCACATTGGGGTGGATCTCACCGCAGTAAGCCGCAACCTTGCCGGGCTCAGGACAACAGTTAACTTCGTAACCGAGAACCAGTTGCGAATAGTGACTGACGACGCGCTCTGCGATGTGGGCCATGGGCAGATACGAGATCACCCGCTTACCCCGACCATCGGGGAATGGCATGAGTTGCTTGGTGGCCTCGGCAACGAACAAGACGTTGGCGTTCGAGATCATCACTCCCTTGGGCGGACCCGTAGTGCCGGAGGTGTAGATGACCGTCGCGAGATCTGATGGATCACCCTGAGCGGCAGAGGCTGCCAGATCCAGCGGTTCTGAAGCCACCAGTTCTTCCCAGGTGAAGTCCGCGTTCAATTCGCCCGGGTTGATCACACCGAGCAGACGAAGCGACGCGAGGTTGGCCCGCACCGGTTCAAAGCGAGCCAGGAATGAATCATCCTCGACGATTCCCAGCACGGCACCGCTGTGATTGACCAGGTAGTCCACCTGATCAGGTGCTGAAGAGTTGTAGATGGAGATTGGTGTTGCACCGATCATGAGCGCTGCTACGTCAAGAACATGGAAATGAGGGGTGTTGCGCATCATCAACACGATTCGGTCCCCGCGTTCCACGCCCTTGGCCTTGAGTCCGCTAGCAGCGCGGCTGACCAGGTCTGCAACCTCGTTGAAGGACCATTCCTTCCATTCGTCGCCCTCCTTCCATCGAACAGCGATGTCGTTACCGCGATCGGCAACTACATCTAGAAAGGCGCTAGCAACTGTCTTGCCAGCAATGCGATCGAGAATGGTGGTCATGGCAGTTCTTTCGATCCTGTCGGGTCGGCCGTAAACCCATACCACTATCAGATCTTGGACCCCATATGTCACAAACTCGTAGATCTCGGGTTGCGCGGCCCCCTTCTGTCCCGCTTGACTAGAACTTGACCAACCGGTCAGTTATGCCATTCGGGCTTCGTAACTGCGAAGCCTCAAGGGGAAGGGGCCGATATGGCTACCGCAGTAATCGTTGATGCCGTACGCACCGCTGGTGGGAAGCGTTACGGAAAGCTCTCCGGTTGGCATGCCGCCGACCTAGCCGCTGAGACGCTCAAGGCTCTCGCTGAGCGCAACAACCTTGATCCTGCTCTGGTTGAGGACGTGATCATGGGCTGTGTGATGCAGGTTGGAGATCAGTCCGTGAACGTTGGACGCTCAGCAGTGCTCGCCGCTGGCTGGCCAGAAGAGGTTCCAGCTACCACCATCGATCGCCAGTGCGGCTCCTCGCAGCAGTCCGCACACTTCGCGGCACAGGGCGTGATGGCCGGGGCCTACGACATTGTTGTGGCTGCAGGCGTTGAGATCATGTCCAAGACCCCAATGGGTGCCTCGGTAACCCCTGGTTCCTTCCCGATGGGCCCCAAGGTCATGGATCGCTACGCACCTCAAGGTGGCGTCGTGATGCAGGGCACCTCCGCTGAGATCATCGCTGCAAAGTGGGGACTCAGCCGTGAAGACCTCGACACTTTCGCCGTTCAGTCTCACCAACGTGCTGCTGCTGCAACCGCCGAAGGCCGTTTCGACAACGAGATCATTGCTGTAGCCGAGAAGCGTCTTGATCGCGAGACCGGCCAGATCATCGAGACCGGTGAAATGGTGACAGCCGACGAAGGCATCCGCCCTGACTCATCGCTGGAAACCCTCGCCAAGCTCAAGCCTGCCTTCCAAGAAGATGGCGTGGTCACCGCTGCCAACTCCTCGCAGATCACAGATGGCGCATCCGCTGTGTTGATCATGAGCGAAGAGAAGGCCAAGGAACTAGGCCTCAAGCCTCGGGCACGATTTCACTCGTTCTCTCTAGCTGGTGTGGATCCCATTGAGATGCTCACCGGCCCAATCCCCGCCACCACCAAGATCCTTGAGCGTTCAGGGCTGAGCTTCGAAGACCTCGATCTCATCGAGATCAACGAGGCATTCGCTTCGGTAGTGCTCGCTTGGGGCAAGGAGTTCAACCCGGACTGGTCCAAGGTCAATGTGAACGGTGGCGCCATCGCCCTCGGCCACCCACTTGGCGGATCCGGCACCAAGCTCATGGCTACCTTGCTCAACGAACTCGAGCGCACTGGAGGTCGCTATGGCCTTCAAACCATGTGCGAGGGCGCTGGTATGGCCAACGCGACGATTATTGAGCGCCTGGACTGACTATGGTCCTAGCGTTCTAGGAATTCGGGGTCGGCTCAACTCCCTCCC
Source organism: Acidimicrobiales bacterium (assembly GCA_020439605.1). Classification (GTDB taxonomy): domain Bacteria; phylum Actinomycetota; class Acidimicrobiia; order Acidimicrobiales; family Iamiaceae; genus Aquihabitans. The sequence goes on from JAGQSI010000080.1 coordinate 4,377, forward strand.
TCCGATCCGGCCCTGACTAGACGATGCCCCGGCCCCCACCTGCCGGGGCATCGTCGCGTCCGGGCCCTAGGCTGAACGGGTGACCAACTCCACCACTGCTCTTGTTGGCGTCGTACTGGCCGTCTCGGCCTCCACGGTGGTCAGAACCCTTATCGCAGTCGCTGCGTCGGTGATCTTGTTGAAGATCGGAATGTCGGTGCTCGGAGGGTTCGCCAGGCCGGTGCCTGCTCCACCAGAAGCCGGTGAGCTACGCAAGGTCAGGCTCACCTACCGATGCAGTATCTGCTCCACCGAGGTTCGAATGACCATGGCAAATGACGAAGTGCCGGAGCCCCCGCGTCACTGCATGGAAGACATGGACCTGGTCACTTCTCTGGACGACATCTAGTTATCCACAGCCAAAGGTGATGTTCCCCAGGGTGTGGACAACCCTGTGAGAAGTCACATGTATGTAACTACACCGCCACCTAGGTGACAGGTCCGTAACAGACGCTGTTCACCGCCCCAGCGGTAGCCGATTCGCCCTAGCGGTACTGGGTTGCGGTGATGATTCCACCGAGGATCAGCACCAGACCAATGACGAGACGCATGTTCTCGGGATCTCCGAATGCGCCCATGTAGTTGGCCATGATGACGAGTGCGCCGATGACCATGAGGCCGAACATCAACGCAGGTACCCACCAGGGGCTTGGTCCCTTGAACTTCATCGGGTCTGCCGCTGGTGTCGCGGTACGTGTCAACGATTCGGTCTTCTTTGCGTCTCTGGCCTTGGAGGTGGCAGCAGGAGCATCATCTTTCGTCTTTGAGCTAGCAGCGCCGGCCCGAGGCGTGACCCGGCGGCTGGTCACAACCCGGCGTTCGACCTTTGGTGAATCCGACGTAGAAGGATCCTTGGCTCGCCTGGCCGCAATGACCGCATCTGCCTTTACCTTGGCCTCACTCGGCGGAGCGGCCACCTCGTCGTCGTCCAAGGCATCTTCAAGATCCGCAGCTTCTTTCGATGTCACCGCCTCTTGCGCATCAGTTTCGTTCTCATCAAAGCCGTCATCGACACCATCTTCAGTGACAGGATCGTTCGCGTCGTCAACCATGGCGAGCGAGCCTACCCAACCGCTGAGGTCAACACCGTCACGCGGCACTAGGTTGGCCTGATGGGCCGTCGAGTACTTGTGATCGATAACTACGACTCATTCGTCTACAACCTGGTTCAGTACCTAGGTGAACTAGGCGCTGAACCAATTGTTCATCGTCACGATGCCATCACTCTCAACGATGCCATCGCCCTGGATCCAGATGGCATCTTGATATCTCCGGGACCGGGCAACCCCGACTCCGCCGGAATCTCCAACGACGCCATCTTGCATTTCACCGGCAAGAAGCCAGTGCTTGGGGTGTGTCTCGGCCACCAGTGCCTCGGACAGGTTTATGGTGGCAACGTTGTTCGTGCCCCCGAGATCATGCACGGTAAGACCTCGCTCATCACCCATACCGGCACCGGCGTGTTCACCGGGCTTCCCCAGCCCCTAGAAGCCACCCGCTACCACTCATTGGTGGTGGAGCGAGACTCCGTGCCAGACATCCTTGAGGTCACTGCTGAAACCGCCGACGGCATTGTGATGGGCCTACGTCACCGCGAGGCTCCAACCGAGGGGGTTCAGTTCCACCCAGAATCCATTCTCACATCCGCAGGACACGATCTCGTGGGCAACTTTCTCACCCAGGTGGAGAACTACTCCGGTCAATAACCACGATCATGGGGCCACGCCCTCGGATGGTTGAGCGGTAGCGCCTCGTACTAGGGGGTTGTTGTGGTCGTGGGGATCGTTGTGGTTGGCGGAGATGTGGTGGTGGGAGGCGAAGTTGTGGTTGGCGGAGACGTGGTGGTGGGAGGCGAAGTTGTGGTTGGCGGAGACGTGGTGGTGGGAGGAGACGTAGTGGTGGTGGCCTCAGGTTCAATTCCGATGATCAAGATGATCGGTTGATCGGGGCGCACCGGAGTCCCAGCGGGCGGCTCGGTTCTGATCACCCGACCCCAAAGGGTCTGATCCTCGGTGTTTTCCTCACGCAGCGACACCTGGCCCGTGAGCTTGAAATCATTTAGCTCTGTTCTGGCCTCGATCTCGGTCCTACCCCGCAAATCGGGAACGCTTATCTGAGTGAGACCGCCGCTCACCGCCAAGGTCACAGTGGAGCCTTCGTCCACCATGGCTCCCGCTGTTGGGTCCTGCGAGAGAACCTCGCCCGAGGGCCGGTCGCTCTCCTCATTGTTGGTTTCTACCTTGAACCCGTCATCTTCGAGCTGCGCGGTGGCTGTGGCCACGTCTAGCCCCACTACCGAACTCACCTGAACCTGGGTGGTTTTGCTGTCGAAGATCCCGAGCTGTTGGCCAAAGGCAATCAGCAGGCCACCGAGCACTATCAACAACAACACAATTATTGCGAAGAACCAGCCGGTCTTGGACGAGCCGGCTTCTACATCGTGTTCCGGTGTCATGGCCGCTGGCGCAACGGGTGCTACCACCGCTGGAGCTGGAACTGGTGTGGGTGGACGGCGCACCGGCCCCGGAACCGGGTTGACTGCGGCGATGGAACGCCCTTCACAGAAGCGCTGAAGATCTGAGCGCATTGCTGCACCGTCTGGATAACGATCGTCTGGATCCTTGGCCAATGCCCGCTCGACGATGCGTTGGTAATCAACAGGTACATCAGGAGCACGTTCACGAAGCGGCGGAACTGGTTCCTGCACATGCTTGTATGCGATAGCAACTGGACTGTCCGCTTGAAATGGCGGAGTACCGCAGGCCATCTCATAGAGCACGACGCCTAGTGAGTACAGGTCTGTTCTGGCATCTACTGGCTTGCCCTGGGCCTGCTCTGGCGAGAAATAGGTGGCCGTGCCCATCACAGAGCCGGTCTGGGTCAGGTTCTCATCGCTCGACTCGGTAAGAGCTCGGGCAATGCCGAAATCTGCAACCTTCACCTCGCCGGTAGTGGTGATGAGCACGTTTCCGGGCTTCACATCACGGTGAACCACGCCTTTGCGGTGAGCAAACCCGAGGGCTCCAGCCACATCCGCAGCTATTGCCGCAGCGCGTTTGGGTTCGATCGGGCCATCGTTGCGGATGATCTCAGAGACCGACCGCCCATCGATGTATTCCATGACGATGTAGTAGGTGCCACGTTCCTTACCCCAGTCATAGACACCAACGATGTTGGGATGGTTGAGGTTGGCTGCGGCTTGAGCCTCACGTCTAAAACGCGCCACGAAGGCAGGATCCAACGCGAACTCGGGAAAGAGAATCTTGATCGCTACCAAGCGATCGAGAAGACGGTCACGGGCTAGATAGACCTCGGCCATTCCGCCGCGTCCAACCCTGCGATGAAGTTCGTAGCGTCCGTTGAGGACGACCTGTTCGCGCTCGGTCATGGCTGATGACAGCCTACGAGACGGCGCGCTCTGGAACGAGACACGTTCAATCCCCTGCCCCTGGAACCGTCGTGGTCGAGGAATTGGCCGGGGGCGACGGCATCGGTTTCATCGCCGCTTCGATCACCATCTTCGCTATCGGTGCAGCTACTCGACCACCGGTACCTTCGTTCGCGCCGCTTTGATTCTCAACGATTACTGCAACAGCCAAGCTCGGGAGCTGGCCAGGGGTCCCAGCCCAGGCAATGGT
>JAGQSI010000081.1 GCA_020439605.1 Acidimicrobiales bacterium
TCCGTCTCGAAGAACACGACGATCCTCGTGTCGGCCGGACCTGGCTCGTCGAAGCACACGAAGGCCGAACAGCTCGGCATCCGCATCGAGACCCCCGGCTGGCTCGCCGCACTCGCCACCGACTTGCGGTTTCCTGACGACCGGACATCTACCGCGATCTAATCGGAATGAGCGGCAATCCATCTTCCAAAGCGCCGGTATGCAATCGGACTGGAGGATCGCTCAAGACGATAGGTAACTGGTTGGCATTCTATAACTAAAGAACCAACCATGTTGCTTTCCATTATAAGGTCACCACTGCTCTGGTCATAGGAGATGTCCATGACCGACAATGCGCCTAAATCATCCGGATCGGAGATCGTGAATCCTTTGACTCCAGGCAAGAAGAGTTTGAAAGTAAAACGCTCCATTACAAATGGGCGTGGAAAAGGCCTCCTGCGAGCCTGCTCGATCTTTCCGTTGATCTCCAACAAATCATCGTCATGCATCCTGAGGTTTGATAAACAGATCTCAGCATCATGAAGATACGCATCTAGTTCCTCAGCGCTGAGATATAGTGCTACAGACATCCGAAATGGCCCACTCGGTCAAGGAGTTCTAGAACTTCTTCCACACCGGGAGCCGGAATCCCTTCCCCCACTTGTTTGGCCTTGATCTCCAGAGGTTGTCCTGCCAATGAGAACGCTTTCCGACCACCCGAAATGCAGTCGACCGTTGATCTTACCGACTCGCACCGGCCGGGCAAACTTGCGGCTAGCTGCGACCGATTTCGCTCCTCGTACACCCAAACCGCCTAGAACGCCTCCGATAGCGGCCTCTCTTGCGAAGCTTCGCCACCGGAAAGACCGTTTGCCGGCGTGGGAGGCAGCATACGATGCGGCGCCGGCTGCTGCTCCGACTGCGATTCCACACACTACAGATGCGCCACACGCAAGTGCTCCAACGACTCCCCCCGCGACTGCAGCTACCTTCGCAGCTTTACGACACCACTTACATGACCACTCGCCGTTGATGTCAAGACTGTTTACGGGGTCGCCGGAGACGTAGTCGTAGCTGTTGGCGGAGCCTCCCTCAACGGGGTCAACCTCAAGAAACCTTCCGAGGACAGGGTCATATTGGCGGGCACCCATCTCGATGGTAATGGCTAGGCCTGGCTGTGTCTCCGTAGGCCTTTGATGTTGGCCGAGCCATCCGTAGTCGAGGTTGCCGTGGCTGTTGTCGACGTTGATGCTGGCTTCGCCGTAGGGGCCGTAGGTGGCGGTGACCCCGACAGCGGCACCCGTGTTGTCGACGGTGGCGACGATGTCACCGTGAAGGTTAGGGAGTGACCAGATGTCTGTTCCTCCGATGCGCCGGGTGCGCAACGCCCCGCCGACGAGCCCGGTGAGAGTCTCGATCAACGTCCCGGTACCGTCGAGGGTGAGGTCGGGTTTGTCACTGCTGCCGGTGAAACCGTAGCGCTCCGACTGGCTCGCTGTGCCCCCGGGTCCGGTGGTGGTGCGGGCGATGATCCGGTCGGTGGCGTCTCGCTGGTAGGTGACGCTGGTGCCATCGGGCTTCGTGGTCGTGAGGTGGCGGTCGGAGGCGTCATAGCGGGTCTGTCCCCTGCCGAACAACCTGAGCAACGTCGGGTGCTTGATGGAGGGACTAGCTTCCCATACAGTATACCTCATTCTAGTTCATGCGTCATGAATTATGTAGTCTGGAGATTGAATGAGCATATCTTGGCCTGCAAAGGCTATCTGTATAGTTTTGCTTCTAATCTCCGCTGGTTGCGCTGATTCGCAAACCACAAGTGTTGAGGTAGACCCAGGAGGTGTGAATACATCTGTGCTTGTGCCAGGAGGATTCGGCGGCGTGGTTGGTGGACGTAACGTTCTAGCTGCTACTAGTGATTTCTTGGTTGGATTCGGCGGTTCTGTTGATGTTCCTGACTTGCCTGGGGTGCGACATCCTTTGTTGGATGGAGAGTTGGTGGATCTTAGCGACGGTGTTGTTAGACCAATCAAGCCACTCTTATTTGAAGGCGAAGAGGTTCGAGTGGCAAGCGGGGCGGCAAACAACAGTGAGGTCGTTGTCATTGGAGAGGTGTGCTCGACTGTTTCCGATGAAGGCCTTTGCGGGTCACGCGAGATGGTGTCATCGCGTTTGGACCCGGCATCAGGTGAATGGGCTCAAATGCATTTACCGGACAAAGTTGCCGGCACAATACATCAATACTCTACAGTTCAGGTATTGAGTGACGGTCGATTTATCGCGGTGGTAAGGTTGATCCCTTCGCAGGGCAGCATGTTGTTAGAGAGTTCCGGGACACGGTGGCGGCTGGTAAGAATATTTGATTCTGATAATGTGCTATCTGAATGTGCGACAGATTCAGCATTTTACCGGCTATATAAATCTGGTGCGGCTACCGAGAAGAATCAAGCCGATGATCCTGCGGCCTCGGTTTTAGTTAGCCTTGAGAAAACAGATTTGAAGATCGGATCAACAACGAATATAGATCTTCCAGAGTTGGCATCAGGATTCGGGGGTGCTGGCCTGAAGATGGCCTGTGGACCTGATACTGTCGTGGTCGCATCGGGTACTCCCGCAACTGAGGGGCGCAATGCTGTAGATACGTCGGTTCAGAGGTTGACCTCAAAGGGATGGCTGCCAGTGAGGGTGCTGAACAACGAGAAGATAGCTGGGCAGATGTTTCCAGGGGAAGCTGTTACCGGCCCGAGGGGTGTGTTGGTAGGCGGCAGGACAGCGTCAGTCAATTCTAAGGCCGCCGTCTTGGAGTTCTCTGGCGTGGCAAGCGATGGACAGGTCACAAAACTGGATTCGAGCCAAAGAACTGACGGAGTGCCTATTTGGAAAGGCCTCTCCGGAACTGTGCTCATAATCAAGAATGCGACGGATTTGGATACAGAGACTGTTGTTACCGAAATCAAAGTTTGGCCATGAAGTTGTCACGCCGAGTTCCTCGTAAAGCATTGGTTCTCATCGGTCTGTCAACTCTACTATGGTTACCAGCGCTGAAGTCTACTCGCATAGCACGCGCTTCGCCATATCTGGAGCGCTCTCATGCGATTTCGCTCAATATATATGGGGGTTTAGGTAATGCGACGACTGGCTTTAACGCCAGTGCAGCCCTATACCAAGGGTCAAATACCGTGCAATCGAGGATCAAAGCCCGTTGGCCACACGGCTACGCCGTCGGATTGCAGGAGGTTTGTCAGTCTCAGTACAATACCATCATCTTTGAACTCGCGATAGATGGATATACATCAGGTCCTTCTGGCTATCGCTATACTTTCGTCCAAAGTTTGAAGGGTCTACAAACTTAACGCGGCTGTGGGGTCTGTCGTTGCTGGCGGTGTTGATTGTAGTGGTTGTAGTGGTTGGCAGCGGTACAGGATTTTGAGTCGATAGTTGTCGGTGTTTTGGTATCCGAATCCGAGTCGTTTGACGTGTTTGATGATCCGGTTGAGTCCTTCGGTGACACCGTTCGTGGCACGCGTATCGAAGTACGCGAGGAACTCGTTTTCCCATTTCGAGATGGTGGTGGCGAGGCGCACCAGTTCTGGGACTGGGTGGTCTGCTACGTAGCTGTACCACCACAACAGTTGGCGGTGTGCGTGAGCCCTGTTGAGACTGGAGTCGTAGATCGTGGTGAGGTGTTCTTTGGCTGCCCACGTCCATGCCAGGTCGCCTTCAATGGAGTCTGTACCGGTGTCGGCTTGCATCGCCGCAATGATCCGTGACCAGCCGTTGTCGGTAACGTTTTCGACGCGTCGACACAGGTCTTTTCTGGCCCGCCAACCCGGATCGATTTTTCGGCCTCGTCGGTCTTGTTGTTCCCAGATCCGTCGGCGGCGAACATCAGTAACTGCTTTGTTCGCGAGCATCGCGACATGGAACCGATCCACCACCACGGTTGCTTGTTCCAGGCTGGTGGTGATGGCGTGGCGATAACCAGCATGTGGGTCACACACCACCACCTTGATCTGTTGTTGATCGTTGTCAGACAACGTTTCAAGCCAGTCAGTAACCGTTTTCGAGGTGCGTCCCTCAATCACCTCAACTAGCTCACCGGTGTCCAAATCAACGAGACCGGTGAGCCACGGGACTTTCCACCAGAACCGGGTCTCATCAATACCTAACCGTCGTGGTGGAGTCTTCGGGCGTTGAGCAATAACCTGTTCGGCTTGGGCTTTGATTGCTTTGCACGCAGTCGGCCACGACACCGCGAACTCAGCCGCAACCGACGCGGTTGAACAATCCCGGCCAGCTACACCCATCTGAACACGGCACCTTGTCGTTACCCGTGCACGACGCGGAACCTCGCTAGTTGCTTCAGTGAACGACTTACGTTCACAACCCGCATTCACACACCGAAACGCCCGACGACGCACCAACAGACGACACCTGCGACCGAAACAAGACGAGTCGACCACAGTGCTGATCCGATAAGACTTCACCCGATCCGACAACGTTCCACACACCGGACATGGCGCATCGAGGCGAGTCGCGATCACCTCTACAACCAGACCATCTGAAGTCTCAGACGCGTCGCACACCGTGTACTCCCAGAGCCCTGACAACACACGCGTCAAGTCATTAGTCGTAGTCTTGTTTTCCACTGGGGTCTGTCCTTTTGGTCGTTAAGCAACAACCAGCATGGACAGGCCCCAGACCTCATAAGCGGATACCCACCTGCCGCGTAAACTTCGAAGACCCCTTATGAATAGGTGGGTGAGTTCCAAATCTTCCAGGCAAAGATTCCGAACAGCAGGACCAAGGACAAGATAGGAGAGAAGGCTCTTCACCGAAAAACTACCCTCACCTAGCCAGTCGCTTCCGAAGAGGGAAATGCCATAGGATTTCGGGCCCATTTTGACAAATCACAGACACAAACATGATCGTCGAACTCATCAACCAAGCATTCTAATCTGCGTTTCGCTAATATTGCTTCAGCCTCATCGTCGTATTTTCGGAGAGTGAAGGACCGCCCACTCTCACTAATTACATAAAGACGAAACCGCCGTTTGGTGTTCGTCAATGTCAGGAGATCCAACATAGAGAGCCAACGCATCTCCCTTCCCACCTCAAGACATAGCCGAATTGATCGATCCCTCTTCTCCCTGAAGCGAGCGAACATCACGCCGTCTCCCGTCTCGTACCCATTCCACAGACCAAGCGACATGGAACCATGATCGGAGGCCCCGGCTTCGCCCGCAAGATCCTCCAAGCTAGACCAAGCGCTGGCACCCCAATATTGCGCGTAGTCCGCGCTCCTCCCCTAATGACCCGACCAGCGCCACGAGACACGCTACGGCATATTTCCTTCGTCTTCGTTTCCCACTTCTTCTTTTTCTTGTTATAGACACGACTCGTCTCGCGCCTTGCCACGCCAGTCCAGCAACGGTCACCGTCAAGATCAAAGTTGTTGTTTGGGTCTCCTGCAACATAGTCATAGTCGTTGGCTGAGCCACCCTCGATAGGATCTACTTCGAGGAAGCGGCCGAGGGTGGGGTCGTATTGGCGGGCGCCCATTTCGATGGTGGTGGTGAGTCCGGTTTGGGTTTCGGTGGGCCGCTGGTGTTGACCGAGCCAGCCGTAGTCAAGGTTGCCGTGGCTGTTGTCGAGCGTGGTGTTGGTTTCTCCGTAGGGGCCGTAGGTGGCTGTGACCCCGAGGGTCGCTCCAGAGTTGTCGACAGTGGCGACTACGTCGCCGTGGAGGTTCGGGAGCGACCACACGTCGGTGCCACCGATCCGGCGGGTGCGCAGTGCTCCGCCGATGAGTCCGGCGGTGGTCTCGATCAGCGTTCCGGTGCCGTCGAGGGTGAGGCCGGGGCTGTCGCTGCTACCGGTGAAGCCGTAGCGCTCGGTCTGGCTGGCGGTGCCCCCGGGGCCGGTGGTGGTTCGGGCGACGATTCGATCGGTGGCGTCCCGCTGATAGGTGACGCTCGTGCCGTCGGGCTTCGTGGTGGTCAGGTGGCGGTCCGAGGCGTCGTAGCCGCGTGTCTCGCCCCAAATGCCAGTGGTGTTGCCGTGGCCGTCGTAGGTGATGGTGCCGACACCAGCTTGGCTTGTCGACACGAGCCGGTCCGCTGCGTCGTAGCAGTAGGTGGTCGTGGTCGAGCCAACGGTCTGGCTGGTTCGGTTCGTGTTCTTGCCCGCCGCCGATTGGGTCCCTCCCCCACAGGTTCCCGACGCGGTGCCGAACCCGTAGCTGGTGTGCAGCGTCGAGATCGTTCCGCCCGAGCTCCGGGTGGTGGTGTAGGCGCTTGTGAGCCGGCCGGCACGGTCATAGGTGTACTCGGGCCCTGATGGGTTCGGGTTGTTGCCGTCGGTGACCAACTCGACGATCCGTCCAGCGAGGTCATAGGCCGCGGTCTCGGTGGACAGGACCGCGTTGTCGGAGATGCGCCGCCAGGTGGCGCTGGTCTCGTTGCCATAGTTGTCGTAGGTGACAGCGTCGGACTTGATGCCGTTGGCGTACTGGACCCATGACAGACGGCCAGCCGCGTCGTAGTACGGCGTTGCGAGCGTGACGCTGTCCACCACGGTCGGGCCAGGGTTCCCGTTAGCGTCGTAGCTGAACGTCTCGGTTCCCGCAGGTGAGAGGATCTGGGCGGTCCTGCCCACCTGGTCGTAGGAGGTGATCGTCACGTTCCCCCACGCGTCCTCGTACTGGCGGACACGGCCAAGCAGGTCAACAGCGGTCGTTGTAGTACGGGTAGTTCCGGAGTCGACAGTGTCGCTCTGAGAGGTGACGAGCGGATTGTTCGATACGGCCCAGTCTGTTGTCGTGACCCGAGAGACTGCCGCACCGCTAGCCGGTACGTCCACCATGGTCGCTCTTCCGCGAGCGTCATAGGTTGTACACGTCCAACCTCCTGAACCAATCTTGGAAGCGGCGATACGCCCCTGGTCGTTGTAGATGTAGCTCGCTTCGATTCCGCCCGTTCCTCCTGACCCAGCCGGATCAGCGTCTCGACTCATCTTGAGCTGGCCACCTTGCGGTGCCGGATCAGTCAAGGATGTACATGGATTGTCGATGGATTCTGTTCCGCCATAGTAGAACTTCGCCGTAGTGGCAGCCGCCCCAAGAGGCCGAACGGCTGAGACCTCACGGCGGTAACCGGCGGAGGATTCGTAGGTGGTGGTCTCAGCAAGGTTCAGCTTGCCGGTTCCGAAGTCGGTGACGGTCTGAGTTACGAAGCCATCTTCAGGACCCAAGTCGGTGGCTGAGTCTTCGTAGCTGGTGGTGGACACGACGCCAACGGGGTCGGTGGTGGAGGTGACCAGTCCGTAGCCGGGGCTGGTGTGATCGCCAGGAATACGAACGTAGGGGTCGCTGTTCTGGCGCCACCACAGACCAAACCCTGCGTTGCTGGCGCTGTTGTCGCTGTACTCGATGGTGATGGGCTTCCAGCCGGCTGATCCGGCGGTGAACGACCCCGAGACGGTCGAGCTCGATGTGGCGGTCTCGTCGAGGGCGACGGTTCCGTCGACGATGATGCGCAGCGTTCCGATGAAGCTCGTGGCCCGGATCGAGTACGGCGTGGTGTTGTCGGCGAGGATGTAGCCGGTGATCCTCCCGGAGAAGTTCTGGGTGCCGCCACCGAGCTCGGCAGGACCACCGGAACCCCAGCTCATGTAGAGCAGGTTGGTGGCCGGGTTGATCCCCGTCGAGTACCCGGCCGGTGCGCCGGCGAAGTCGGGGTTGGACCACCAGGTGGCAGCGAGGGTCTCGATGCCTTCGTCGTAACGGTTCTGTGTGCGCGGCGTGCTCGCCT
>JAGQSI010000082.1 GCA_020439605.1 Acidimicrobiales bacterium
CAACTTGCGCACCTCATGCTGGCTCTTGCCACAGAAGGAACAGTACAGCAGCTTGCCGCCTTCGCTGGAATTGCTGGTATTGTCGCTCATTCGACTGCCTTACACCCTGATACAGTTTCGCCCGTCATCTACACCACTACGATGATGACTTTTGCCGCTTTTTGCAAGTCCCGGTGGCACTAAATGGCCGATATTCCCGGGGCGCGGCCGAACATCCCGGCCCCGCCAGCCCGCGGCGGATACCGCCCTCAGCTACTCTTGGCCAGGGCCGCGCGGCGATCGAGAACCGCGTCTACCAGCCCGTATTCCACGCTCTGCTGGGCGTTCATGAAGCGATCTCGCTCGGTGTCGCGCTCGATCACGTCCAGGCTCTGCCCGGTGTGCTCCGCCATCAGTTCGTTGAGACGCTGGCGGATGATGAGTATCTCCTTGGCCTGGATCTCGATATCGGTGGCCTGACCGCCGCCAGAGGCGTACGGCTGATGGAGTAGAACCCGAGCATGAGGAAGCGCAAGGCGCTTGCCGGGGGTTCCCGCAGCTAGCAATACGGCCGCAGCAGAAGCGGCCTGACCAAAGCAAATGGTGGTGATGTCTGGCTTCACATACTGCATGGTGTCGTAGATGGCGAACAGTGCAGTGATGTCTCCGCCAGGAGAGTTGATGTAGATGTTGATGTCCTTGTCCGGGTTCTCCGACTCAAGGTGCAACAACTGAGCACAGATCAGGTTTGCGATCGTGTCGTCGATCGGTGTCCCAAGGAAGATGATGTGCTCTTTCAGAAGCCGCGAGTACAGATCAAACGCCCGCTCGCCCCGGTTTGTCTGCTCAACAACCGTTGGAACCAAGTAGTTCTGGGCTGGGGGAATTGTCACTAGTTTTCCTCTGAATCTTCTTCGACGTTTTCTTCGTCTGGAGTGCTATCGGCAGTTGGAGGGGCAATCTCTAGGGCTGCCCGATCAATGGTGTTACCCGCTTCATCAACTAGCTCAACCTTCGATACGAGCCACTCGAGGGCTTTGCGGGTACGTAGATCAGAGCGTACCGCCGCGAGTTGCCCATTGCGTTCGATTTGTTTGCGAACCTTCGCGACTTTCTCGCCGACTCGTTGCGCAACAGCCTCAAGTTCGGCCTCGAGCTCGTGCTCGGCTACCTCGATGGCTTCCTTCAAAGCCACAGCACGCAAGGCAAGGTCTACCTTGACACCCTGAGTTGCTGCCTCACGGAGCTCGGCAACCCATGATTCCTGGTCCTGGCCAACCCCGGCGAGATACTGCTCGATTCCAACACCTTGGGCCTGCAAACGCATGGCGAGGTCCTGGAGACGGTTCTGGAACTCCTGGTCCACCAGAGCCTCAGGAATGTCCTCGTCCACCAATTCGCCGAGGGCTTCGGCAGTCTTTTGGTTGATGGCCATGGAGGCTTGGATCTTCTTGACCATCGACATGCGATTGGACAGGTCCTCACGCAGTTCAGCCATCGTCTCGAATTCGGATGCTTCCTTGGCGAAATCATCGTCGGCTTCGGGAAGAACCTTCTCCTGAATGTCTTTGACGGTGAGCTTGAAATCGATCTGAGCCTCGTCCGGATCAGGATGGTCGGCCTTGAACTCCAAGACGTCTCCCGTCTTGGTGCCAGCTAGCTGATCGTCGAACTCCTCAACAATGTTTCCGCTGCCAAGCTCATAGAGATAGTCATCGGCAGTAAGCCCGGCAACAGGCTCGCCGTCTTGTGAGCCTTCGATATCGAGGGTGATCTGATCTCCGCTTTGAGCGGGACGTTCCACCGATTCAAGGGTTGAGAAGCTGTTGCGAAGATGTTCAATGCGCTCCTCGACCTCTTCTTCAGTGGCCTCAGGGCTGGGAATCTCGACACGCAGGTTCTCGTAACCGCCGGCGTTGACCTCGGGCCGTACCTCTACAACAGCAGTGAAGCTGACGTCTCCGCCTTCTTCTCCACCGGTGATCTCGAACTCCGGCTGGGCGATGACGTCCACGTCGTGCTCATCCACGGCTTGCAGGTAGTACTTGGGCACCGAACGCTCAAGCGCTTCGATCCGCGCTGCCTCTAGCCCGATTCGGGCTTCAAGCACCTTTCGTGGTGCTTTGCCGGGACGGAACCCGGGCAGACGAACCTCGCGGGCGATCTGGCGAAATGCCTCGTTGATGTCGGTTTCGAATTCCGACTCGGTGACCGCGACTGACAGCTTTACTTTGTTGCCCTCAAGGGCTTCGACCGTTGACTCCATGAGGGACGCGAGCCTATCCGAGCCACAAGGGGCGTCCCGAACCGACGAAGCGGAGCTTCTCGAATGAAACCGAACCTGCGGACTCAGCATCGAGCTCGACTAGCCCAAACTCGCTCATGGGCACCATCTCTTCACGCCCGTCATTACATATACCGTTTAGGGATGGAGCTCGATGCAAGCTCGGTCACAGCGGAGATAGCCGTCTCACTTCGCCAGAAGGCTGACCCCGAACGGGCTCAAGGCGCCAAGGCGTACCTGAAGAGCTCATTGGAACACATCGGAGTTCGAGTTCCAGAGATTCGCTCCATCGCCAACGCAGCGTTGCCAAGACGTTCTATGCCCAGTCGTGAACTCATCTTGGATGTAGTTGATGTGCTCTGGGCACAGCCAGTTCACGAGTTCCGGCTAGCGGCCTGCCATGTCCTCGTGGAACACGGTTCCGAGTTGACGCTCACCGATCTAAACCTCGTGGAGTCAATGATCCGAGAGTCAAAGACATGGGCACTCGTGGATGTTCTCGCTGGAGATGTCGCATGGCAGATAGTTGCGGCCGAACCCACACCTGCTGTGCCCGTTCTGGACAGATGGAACTGCGACGCCGATTTCTGGTTGCGCCGTGCATCAGTGCTGTCGCTGCTGCGCCCGCTTCGTGCTGGCGGTGGAGATTGGCCACTGTTTTGTCGCTACGCAGACAACCTCTGGGAAGACAAGGAGTTCTTCGTTCGCAAAGCACTCGGCTGGGTGTTGCGAGACACCGCCAAGAAACGACCTGACATGGTCTTTGAATGGCTGCTACCTCGCGCTGCTAGCGCATCGGGCGTGACCATTCGAGAAGCCATCAAGCCTCTGAGCGCTCCACAACGTGAGGCCATTGCCGCACAACGAAGCAGCCCACCATCGAGCTCATGGCCACCAGCGCATCCAAATTCAGGAAATGCCTAGGCGGTCTCCGACGACCTTCGGGGCTACCACCGACAGTTCGCTTATGGCTCGACTGACCCCCACATAGAGAAGTCCGTCTGGTACCTCTTGGTCTGCCACAAGAACCACGGTGTCGAACTCCATTCCCTTCACGCGGTGGACGTTCTCGCAGACAACCAACCCGTCGCCACGGTTCTCCCATCTCACCAGCGTTTCGATGTTCAACAACGAGTCGCGCAGCGCACTCGAAAACGTGAGAATCGCTATTCTTGAAGGGTCTCGACCTTCATCTTCCAACAACCATTGGAGCTCGTCGCGGACCGTCTCGATAACCGCTTCTACATCTGAATGCGGTACTGGCTGAAAACGTTCACTCAGAGCTTCGGGAGCAACTGCGGGCGCGGCAGCCCCATTGAGTCTTCTCCTCAGTATTCGAGCAATCTGTTGAGCATTGCGACAATTCATCACCAGCTCACACGTGGTCCAGCCCGAATCATCATCTGGCACCTCAAAGCCTCGGACATAGAGTTCCTGCGCTGGATCGGCAACCACGAGCAGACGCCCGCCCTCGTTGAGCAATCCCTCAAGCATCTCCAACCATTCCGGGGAGAAGTCCTGACCTTCATCAACAACGATCGTGTCGTATCTCTCGGTCACTTTCGACCAGTGCTCTCGGAGGTGTGCTGGCACCACGTTGGTCCACCAGTCGTGCCCAGCATCTTCGGGAATCGGAAGCGGCTCCATACCCAGGAGCGAAAGGGCAAGGCGTAGAAATGGCCCAGCGGTCAGTTCTTCAAAAGGCAGGTCCTCTATCACCTGAGCAGCGAGCGGTTCGTTGTAGCAGGTGAACAAGACGTCCTGATCGTCAAATATCGCTCGACGAACCCACTGCTCTGCGAGTCGCGTTTTTCCGGTGCCGGCGGCCCCGAGAACAAGAACTCGCTTGTTCCGGTCCAAGGTCTCCACAGCCCCAACCTGGCTACGACAGATCGCATCCAAACGATGCCTGGAGAACTCTGCTTGGGCATTGGGCTGGGGATCGAAGCTGACGTCGGGACGCAGCATCTCAATGATCTCAGCAACGTCCTCGGCGTCGAGCTGAACGGTGTCCACCACAGTGAAAGCGAGTCTTGTCACGGCATCTGCCATGTCATTCATCGACTCTGCTGTGAGAATCTGGTCTCGCTTCAGGTCTGTGCCGAGGTTCGCCCGCACTTCGGCGACGTTGGGGAGCGCTATCCCGTAAGCAACCTTTATCTTTCCAAGACCCTCAATGTTTCTAATTCTGTCTCGCAGGACATAGGAATTGTCGTGGGCCTGAGCGGGGGGCTGCGGCATCATCTTCTGCCCACGCGAGTACCAGACCCCCTGACGAATCTCAGGTTGATGGCCCTTCACCTCTAGATCCACAACACCATGGTTCTGATGAATGAGAACCACGTCGAGCTCATGATCTCTGGTCGATGCCTTAATGACAACGTTTGGCAGAACGAACCAGCCGTCTGAGAGACCATGCACACATGAGTCCAGAACTCGTCGTTCCTCGGCGTTGCGAAGAGTCGTCATGTCAAAGTCCTCTGGTACCAGCCTCGCCACCTTGACGACCCCCTGTCCGAGCCCGGCCGTCGGGCTCAGAGCCGATGGTAGACACTCATCACGTGCCCGGTGACGAACCTGCAGTGATTTGGGTGAATACGACGAAACCAAATCACTGCAGGTTCAAGCCGGCAACTGCGTTTTGGCGACAGTTTCTCGCCTGAATGCCCCCGAACGACGCGCCACAACCTGAGTTAGTACTATTCGCGGTCATGGCAGCGCTTTCAGGTCCCCTATTTGCTGCTGCCTTGCTTCTTGTCGTCGCTGGCGCCACCAAATTGCTGCGCCCCAACCAGACCAGGATCGCTCTGCGCCAGGCAGAGCTACCGAACGGTCGCGGAGCGGTTCAGCTACTCGGCCTTGCAGAAGTAGCAATCGGAACCGCTGCGATCCTCGCTGGAGGGCCGGTTCCCGCAGCGTTAGCTGCAATCGCCTACGGCGGATTCGCTTGGTTCGCTGTGCGTATTCAAGCCAAGACCCAAGACACTCCGGACTGTGGCTGCTTTGGATCCAAGAGCGCTCCGGTGGGCAAGGTCCATGTAGGTCTCAACTTGGCGATTGCCGGGATCTGTGCCTTGGCGATTGCGTTGCCCTCAGATTCAGCTTTGAGTGCCACCAACACACCTTGGGCGGGAGTTCCGTTTGTGGCCCTGACCCTTCTCCTTTGCGCCTTGATCTACGCGGCGCTCACTTCGCTGCCCCTCGCTCTCAGCGCTGCAGCGGCTCACAAGTCAACCCTCTCGCATTCTCACGGAGCTACCACGTGACCGCACTTATCGTTCTCCTAACTGCGGTCGTCGCTGTATTGGGACTGCTAGTAGTCGGTGTCCTCAAAACACACGCTGAGATACTCAAGAGGCTTCACGACCTCGGCGCTGGTATAGAACCGGGCGAAAGCTCAGCGGACGCTCAACCCAGCCCGCCTCCAACTCCCATCACCAGCAGAGACGACTTCCAGGTCATGCCACAGGTCCCTGCCCCACCCGAGCGAGAACACTTCGGAGGTGCAGCAGATCTGGTGGGGCTAGCTCCCGGGGGCAAGGATGCTGTGAGCATCCGAATCCAAGGAGTGGAACAGGACACGATCGTTGCCTTCCTCTCAAGTGGCTGCGTTACCTGTCAGAAGTTCTGGGATGCATTTGCCAAGCCCCGCAAATTGAAGCTGCCCAAAGGCACGAGACTCGTAGTGGTTACCAAGGGACCTGAGGCTGAAAGCCCGTCATCGGTGGCGAAGCTGGCTCCCACAACGTTTCCGACGGTCATGACTACCGATGCATTCACCGACTACGACATTCCAGGATCGCCCTACTTCGTTTACGTCCATGGCCCCAGTGGACGGGTTCGTGGAGAAGGCACCGGCCCAGATTGGGATCAGGTCCGGGCACTCCTGGAACAAGCAACGGTGGATGCGGGGCTAACAGGTGCGCTCGAGGACCAGCAGGTTGCAAAGCCAAATGCCGACCAAGCCCGTGAAGAGCGAATCGATCGTGAGCTCTGGGCCGCAGGAGTCCAACCCGGTGACCCCAGCCTCTACTCGCTCACACAGCAAGACGAACACTCCCACGATGACGCCGGTCACACCGGTGGCGCCGAATCCGCAAAGATAGTGAAGTCATGAAACTCAAGGCCCACGGTATCGAAACCAACCTCCCAACTGGCTGGGAAGGACGAATCGGCGTTCGTACAACGCCGCTCGCCACCTCTAGCACCATCGGCGACCCAAACGAGATACCTCATCCCATAGTGCACCTGGCCAACTTTGCGTTGCCTGAGGATCGGGGGGACTTCGGTTCTGGGGCGGTTGACATCATGAACGATCAGCACGTGTTTGTGTCGTTGTTCGAGTACGGCCCGGAGTGCGCCAATACAGCGTTGTTCTCCCGTCAGGGCATCCCAACCAAGTTGACTCCCAACATGTTCTCGGCCTCAGCGCTACAACGCACTCTGCCCGGACAGGCGGGATGTCAGATCTTCTTCACCGCCGGCAACCGGGCCTTTTGTCTCTACACCGTTGTGGGCAAGCAGTCTGCTGCAGCAAGAGTCCTGCCAGGAGCCAACGCCACCCTCTCTGCCACAAGGATCAATCCGCGATGACTGCCACCATTGACCCGAGCGCGGACCTCTCCGCCGATGGCATCCATAGAGACCCAACCAATCATGACCCGCTAGCAGGCGGCAGCTTCGCCCAGAGGTTGGTCCACAAGGCATCCAAGGCGCTGGGTGGCAGGCGTAGCAGCCGACGCTCATTTCTGACTCGCACCGCAATGGTCGGTTCCGCACTCGCTGTTGGCCCTATCGACTTCATCTTGAAGCCGGGTACCGCGTATGGATATCTGTGCGGTAACTGTTCCGACGGCTGGACAGCATTTTGTTGCACGATCATGGACGGCAAGAACGTCTGCCCACCCAATAGTTTCGTGGCTGGCTGGTGGAAGGCGGACAACGCCGCGTACTGCTGTGGATCGGCCCGCTACATCATCGATTGCAACGCCACCTGCCCCACACAGTGTTCATGCAAATGTGCCGGTGACTCATGTGATGGACGCCGTACCTGCTGCAATCAGTTCCGTTACGGACAGTGCCACACCGAGATTTCCTGTTACGGCCCGGTGGTGTGTCGTGTCGCTACCTGCACCCCACCTTGGCAGTACGACCCAAGTTGCACTACCAGCAGCGCAACAGACAACCGCACGGTCAACCATGGTGCGCCGTGTCTCACCACGGACTGCGGCTCACCTATCGCCAAGAAGTACGCGTCACTTGGTGGCAGCGCCGGACTGCTCGGTGTGCCTACTGCTCCCGAGAAGGCAAACACCGACAGACGTGGCCGCTCGGCCTACTACCGCAATGGAAACATCTATTGGTCCGCAACCACCGGAGCCCACGAGGTTCACGGGACAATCCTCGCCGAGTTCAACAAGCAGGCCAGCG
>JAGQSI010000083.1 GCA_020439605.1 Acidimicrobiales bacterium
CTCCGGCTATCCCTGCCATCTTCTCGCAGATGTCCTCCATACCGGGCGCTCGTGGGATCGAGTCCGCCGTGACCTGCGCCGCTGTTGCGGTAGGGGCATGGTTCGGCGTCCTCGCGTTGGTCTGCCACACCCCGATACCAACGACCAACAACACCAGAACAAGTACAACCAACTCGATCTGTCGCCTCCTCGACAAAGGAGCACGATGGGAATTCGGGCGGTCAGTTCTCCCGGCCATAGCTACTTTCCCTCGCCAAACGCCAGCGCCACATTCACATACTTGTCTGACCCAACCTTCTCCGGGTACTCGCTCAACAATTTGACCTCGAAGCCCGAAGGAACCATTGGCTCGTCTCCGGTGCTCAGATAGAAGGTGCCATCAATCTTTTGACCGTTGAAACCAGCAGAGTCCCCATAGGCACGGGTGAAGGGGCCAGCATCGACGTAAACGATTGAGCCGCGCTCGGCGAGCGCAAACGCAAACGCCGGCCCAACAGTTAGCAAGGCCGCGTTGCCGTTGTAGATGATCCGATAGGTCCCAACTGGCGTATCGGCAGCAACAGCATCGAGTTCGTCAATCATCGGCCTCACACTGAGGTCCCGCGGGTCTCTCACGACCGCCTCAACAGACACTGTCAGCAGGCCAAGAGCAAGAACCGCAATCGGTATCGCTCGAATAATACGAGTGCCTCGAACTATCAAGGTGTTTCTGACCGCCCCGCCCACGGCACCAAGCCAAACCAACATGGACCCGGTCCACATCCAGCGCAGGTTTGATGCCTTTACAGTTCCCGCCTCGGGCAATTTGATCGCACTGTAGAGAGATGCCGCCAAGAAGGCTCCCAGAACAAGGACGAAGTAGCGCATCGCTGGGTCCACGAGACGGCCACGGATCGGCATCAAACAAACGACAAGCAACAAGACCAAGATCGCGACAGCTGACACCGTCGTGACCGTGTCGAGCTTTCGCAAGAAGTCAAGGCCTGTGATCCGCTGCACCCAGATAGGTGGTACCCCTACCGCAAACAGGAGCCGACCAAACGCGAAGCCAGCACCATTTCCTACCGACTCGCCGCTAGTGGCGGTCTTGATAAGAGCACTGATGTTGTGTGATCCAAATAGTTGGTCAACTACCACAGGCAACCACAAGACCCCCGTCACCACTCCAGAGATGGTCAGATCTCGTCGAGTGAAACCGAGGGGAGCCTTGCGCTGCTGATACAACAACGTCCCTACAAGAACTGCCGTGAGACCTACCCCGCCAGCGACATAGGTGAGGTGGGCCTGAACGGTGAAGGTTCCCGCCACCAGACACCAAACCAGCAGGTCTCGGTTGCCGGCCAAGACTGCCCACACCAACATTACGAAGGCGATTGTGGGAAACGCTCCTAGGTTTGAGCTGAGAGGGTCCGCAAGAAACGCTGGCCCCAATGAGCGCCCGAGTAGGCATAAACCAAGAGTGGTT
This sequence comes from Acidimicrobiales bacterium, assembly GCA_020439605.1. GTDB lineage: Bacteria > Actinomycetota > Acidimicrobiia > Acidimicrobiales > Iamiaceae > Aquihabitans. The sequence goes on from JAGQSI010000083.1 coordinate 1,466, forward strand.
GCTGCCGCGAGAACTAGACCACCGCGCCGAAAAGCAGCCAACACGCTAAGCACCCAAGCAGTCGAGTTGATCGCAGCTGCACCCAGTGCAAGACCGACCGGGCCGCCGAACACTGCAACAAACGGCGCAAAGACGTATAGGGCAAATGGACCTGGGTGGTTGGACTCAACTCCAGAACCGAGGTTCTCACCGGTGGAGGGAAGGCCGATCAGAGGCAATTCCCCACGCAGTAGCCCCTTCACGTGAAGGCCGATGATCGCATTGTCTCCAGCAACCCGCCATCCATCGAGCAGGGCAATCACCGCCATCAGGATGGGAATAGCGCCAACGATGAACAGCACTGCGACGAGCAGTCGTCTCTCGTTGGGCGAGAAGCTCTCTTGTTGTTCGGGGACAACTGCGTCGACTGTCGAAACCATGGCGATGCCCGATCATAGGGACTTGTTCGCTACTTTCAGGGTTTGTGACAGCAACGATTCATAACGACCGAGTCGAGCGCCGTCATATTGCAGCCCTTGATGGACTGCGAGCCGTTGCTATTGCAGCGGTGCTTCTTTTCCATCACGGCTTCGGATGGGCAAAGGGCGGTTACCTCGGCGTAGACCTGTTCTTTGTGCTCAGCGGCTACCTGATCGCCGGCAAGCTTCTCACCGAGCATTCCAACCACGGCCGGATTTCCCTTCGTAACTTCTGGCTGGGTCGCTTTCGTCGTCTTCTGCCCGCTCTACTAGCAGTCCTCGCGGCAGCCGCTGTCTACGCGACCGTGATTGCCGAACGTCAGGCCCAGCGAGCTATCCGCCTCGACATATTTGCTGCGCTGGCCTATGTCGCCAACTGGCGTTTCATTCTGGTGGATGTCGGATACTTCGCCAGCAACACAGCGCCATCACCGGTTCGCCACCTCTGGTCACTGTCTGTGGAGGAACAGTTCTATCTCCTGTTCCCGCTGCTCATGGTTGCACTGGCCAAGTCCAAGTGGTGGTCCCAGGACAGGCTGATCGTCCCTATTGGATTTCTCATCGCTGCTTCCACGGCTCTGACCGCTTGGCTGGCGTCAACTGGAGCGTCCACTACACGTCTCTACGAGGGCACAGATACTCGCCTCGCAACAATTCTTGTTGGAGCGGGTGCCGCTGTGATCCAACGCCGCTGGGAGAAACCCCCAGCGTGGCTCCCTTCTGCCTACGGCGCAGCGCTAGCTGTGCTCCTGGCTCTGGCGCTGGTCGCACGCGGCGACAACGAGTGGATGTACCCAACAGGACAGTTGGTGTTTGCAATTGCATCAGCAGTTGTGATTCTCGGAGCCGCCAACCTCACCAGCTCAGCCGGTGCCCTGAAGGCGCCACCTGTGGTACTCGTCGGCGTGCTTTCCTACAGCCTCTATTTATGGCATTGGCCGGTTTTCTTGGTCCTGACTCCGGCCAGAACCGGCCTCGACAGCGGACTCATCGGCGACCTCGGGCTCTTCGCAGTGAGGGTTGCGGTGAGTTTCGCTTGCGCATTGTTGTCGTACCGGTTGTTGGAAGAACCCATTCGATCCCGCCGGGTGCGCCCGGCTAATCCTGCGCTGCTCTCGGTGTGCTCGATGGCGGCGATAGTGCTGCTTGCTTCACTCGGTACTGCCGGAGCGCCAAAGGGAGATGAGTTGGCGGCTCGAACCGGTGAACAGACATCCATCACCGTGCCGAGCGAAACCGGACAAGCTGCCGCTTTCGAATTGCCACCAGGGGCAACACTGCCTCCGCCGGCTCCAACCAACAGACCCCTGAGGCTCACACTGCTCGGAGATTCTGGCGCTTATTCGCTTTACCATTACAGACCCAAGATTGCGAACACGGAGCTGAGCGGGGGAGCCATAGTCGGTTGCGGGATCATGTGGCCAGCTTCTCCCTACGAGAACGAAGCCAACCCGAGGTGTGAGGATTGGCAGGCAAAGTGGATAGAAGCCCTACAAAACGACCCAGACATCGTGGTGATGATGGCGGGCGCGTGGGAACTCAACGACCATTGGATCAACGGCAGACGATTGGTTCCACCTTCACCAGAAGCAACCAGGTATTTGGATGGTCAACTAGACAGGGCAGTTGAACTCATCTCCACGAACTCCGACGCACGAATCGCAGTGCTCGAACTTGCATGCGCGCCGCCTCAACCCAAAGGGCCCGACGGGCAAGAGCCAAGACGCTCTGACATCAAAATGGTGAACTGGTACAACGCCCGCCTCCATTCCCTGGCAACTCGATATCCGGGGCTGGTCCAGGTGATCTCCATCTCCGATCACCTGTGCCCCAACGGCAAAGGTGTCGAGTCTTACAACGGAATCCTCCTCCGTGACGACGGCACCCACTGGAACGAGCAGAGTGCACCGATCGGATGGGAATGGATCATGGCCGAGGTCCAGTACGCCGCTACCCGGACCAGCTAGAGAGCTACTCGCCTCGGGTGAGGGTGAATGGCATCTCGGTGGGTTTGGATTCGGGACCCACCCTCACCTGAGCAGGTTCTATGGGCCCGCCGTTGTCGGTGAGCGAGAAGGTGACGGACTTCGTGGAGCATTCCACCTTGAAGCGCAACTCGCTCAGCCCTGAGGTCATGTCGAAGTTGATCTTGCCTTCACCTTCTGAGGCACCTTTGCCGTCCGTTGGTTCGATGAGCTTGACGGGGCCACCTTCGCTGGAAATAGTCCCGCGCAGCTCGGTTGGGGATCCACTGCCTTGAACCCAGCGCAAATGAAAACCATCTACGTCATGCCACACGTGTACGCCCGGCTGGGACACAGATTCTGGGGGGTTGAAGGTATTGGCCCCGAGCGAATAGGACTCACAGTCGGACTTGGATTCCTGGCCACCACCGGTACTGGCCTGACCTGGCTCATCAGAGCCAGAGAAGGAACTGACAATCCAAGTAATCGCTACAAGAGCAACTAGTCCAGCAACCACCCAGGTTGCGGCTTTGTTTGGTCCCTTGGGCGAATCCTTAGCTATCCAAGTGTTGGGTCCAAGGTCGAAATCGCCACTCATTCTGGCTGACCTGCTTACTCTTCGGTACGGGTGAGCACCACTGGAACTGCTGGGGGCACGTTGCCTCGACCAACCGAAATCTGGTCTGGGCGCAAGGGAGTTCCACCACTGGAGAGATCAAAGCTCACAGCAGAGGTCGAGCAGCTCACCTTGAACAACAGATCAGGGGTCTGCTCGTTGAGAGTGAAGGTGATCGCTGGACCCTCTTGATTGGCGGCCGGTGCCGCCGGCTCAACGAGGGTCACCGCTGTTCCGGTAGGTGTGACCTTGCCCACTACCTCGGCGGGGATCCCGGGGCCGGGCACATAGCGAACATGGAAGCCCTTCAGGTCATGCCACAGGCGAACTCCGGGCTGAGTTGCAACCGCGGGCTCACCAAGCAGGTTGGCACCAAGGGAGTAGCCAGGGCAGTTGTTCTTTGGCTTGGTGGTCTCTGTGGTCTCAGAGCCTTGGGCACTCTCGTTCTGCTCTGTCTTGGTGTTGTCAGCCTTTTTGTCCGGGTCCGAGTCGCCACCTCGCGTGCTCAAAACCACTACCAGAGCGATTACAACCACAACCGCCATGGCGATCCATGGGGCCATGGGACTATTGAGTGCGGAAGACTTCGGTTCGCTGAAATCGCTGTTTTCGTTCTCGGTCACGGGATCTGACACTAGCGTCGGCGCTTGCCCTCAAACAGCACAACCGATTGGTGTACCGGAACCAAGTCGTATCGGGACCTGCGCTCTGCTTCTTCAAGAGCGGCTCGTGCAGACTCTTTGAAGAGTTCGAGTTCTTGACGCAACTCGCGAAGTTCCGCTTCCAATGCCAGCACCTTTTCAACACCGGCGAGATTCAAGCCGGCGTTTGTCAGGTCCTGGATTCTCTTGAGCAGGTCAATGTCGTCGTCGCTGTAGCGACGGCTTCCACCTTGGGTTCTTGCTGGATCCACGAGGCCTTTGCGCTCGTAGATGCGAAGAGTCTGGGGGTGAACTCCAGCTAGTTCTGCCGCCACCGATATGACATAGACGGCATGGTCTCGTGATCTACTCATGGCCCCTCCTAGGTGGGCGATGCGAAGAGGTGCTGCCTAGGCGATTCTGTGGCAGCAGCTGCTAGCGCCTCGATTGCGGCGCGCTCTTCTTTGGAAAGCTTGTTTGGTACAGCAATCTCGACCGTGACGAGGAGATCCCCTGTGCCTTTTTTGGTTTCTACTCCGCGACCTTTGACCCTGAATGTCCTGCCAGCTCTGGTTCCCGATGGGATCCGTAGCTTCACCGGCTTGTCGCCAAGGGTTGGAACCTCAATATCTGCGCCGAGGGCTGCTTCGGCGAAGGTGACCGGAACGGTGGCTTTGATATTTCTGCCGTCCATGGTGAACAGCGAATGCGGATTAACCCGGCATTTGACGAACAAATCTCCCGGTTGGCCGCCCTGACGACCCGGGTCTCCGCGACCCTTGAGCCTGATCTTTTGTCCATCTGCCACCCCGGCTGGGATACGGACCTTTATCTCACGGGGCCGACGTTCTACTCCGCCACCTCGGCAATTGGCACAGGGGTGTTCGATTCGTATCCCCCTACCGCCACAACTCGGGCAGGGACGAGACATTGCGAACATACCTTGGTTGTCCTGGATTGCTCCTCGACCTCCACATGACCCACAACGCGTTGGGGTGGTTCCTGGTTCTGCGCCGGTACCGCTGCAGACTGAACACACTGCGTCACTGACTATGTGCAGGGTGGTGGACAACCCTTGCACAGCGTCCGTGAAATCAATGTGCAGTTCCGCTTCGAGATCATTGCCTCGTTGCGGGCCTGTTGCGCTACGACCACGACCCTGACCTGCTCGCCCACCTCCAAAGAGATTTCCGAGTACGTCTCCTAGGCCGCCGCCACCCATGTCGAAGGTGAAAGCGCCGGGACCGCCCGGGCCACCGAAGCCACCCGGAGCGCCCCCGGGACCACCGAATCCTCCCATGGGACCCAGCGCTTGGACTTCGTCATAGTCCCTGCGCTTCTCTGGATCACCCACCACGTCATAGGCCGTGGAGATCTCTTTGAAACGTTCTTCAGCGGCACTGTCTCCGGGTTTGGCGTCGGGATGATTTTCCCTGGCCAGCTTGCGGTAGGCCTTCGTGATTTCCTTGGCGTCCGCGTCCTTCGAGACGCCGAGTACGGCGTAATAGTCCTTCTCGAACCATTCTCGGGGAGCGTTGGCAACCATTTCTTATCCCCGAACCTTGACCATGGCCGGCCGAACGACGTGTCCCTTCCACATATAGCCAGGACGCATGACGTCTGTGACCACAGTTGTCTCGTCGTCCTCTTCGAAGGAGGGCTCATGCATGACAGCCTCATGACACTTGGGATCAAACTCTTCACCCATCGGTTCAAGCCGAACCAGCCCTTGCTTTTCAAGGGCCTGCATCAGCGCTGTAGAGATCGGCTCAACTTCTTGTGCTCCATGAGCCAAAGCACTGTCACATGCGTCGAGTACGGGGAGCAGTTGCTCCACCATGCCAGCGGTTGCCCGGACAAGATCGTCCACCGCTTGGGTAGCTGCACGTTTGCGATAGTTCTCGAACTCGGCCTGGGTTCTGCGGGCCAGGTCCAAGAACTCGTCGCGTTCGCTGTAGGAGACCTCCAACAGATCTAGAAGTTCTTCTACCGTTGGCGGCTCTACCGGCTCATCGTCTTCAAGAGTTGGATCTACATCAGACATCAGTCCTGGCCGTCCTCGTCGATGACCTCGGCGTCTACCACGTCATCGTCATCTGCGCCGGTGGCTCCTGCCCCCGATGCCGCTTCTGGATCGTACTGACCTGCTTCTTCGGCAGCGGTGGACTCGTAGAGCTTTTGGGCAAATGCCTGCGAAGTGGCGGATACCTCTTCAACTGCAGACTTGATAGCGCCTAGGTCCGAGCCTTCAACCGAGGACTTGAGTGTTGCGAGCGCAGCTTCCATGTTGTCCTTCTCAGGGCCGGTGACCTTGTCTCCTTGCTCCTTGAGAAGCTTTTCGGTCTGGTAGATCAAGGTGTCTGCCTGGTTGCGCAGATCTGCTTCTTCCTTGCGGGCCGAATCCTCGGCTGCATGCGCTTCTGCATCCTTGACCATCTGATCGATCTGGTCCTTGGACAGCGAGCTCTGACCTGTGATGGTCATGGATTGTTCCTTGCCAGTGCCCTTGTCCTTGGCGGAAACGTGGAC